>JAGHSP010000348.1 GCA_018065815.1 Candidatus Sodaliphilus limicaballi
CACTAGAAGTTCTAGATATTCTAATTCATTAGATGGTGTTTGAGGATGTTGGGGCTAATGTTGTGACTTTTTGCGGACACTAATAATTCTTTTTATATCATGTTATGACTGAAACTGAAATCTCTACATTAGGCGAGTTTGGCTTGATTAAAGAACTTACAAAGAACATCGAACTCAAGCACAGCAGTTCGGTGCTGGGCGTGGGCGATGACTGCGCAATCCTTGATTATAGCGGCAAGGACACCGAAGCCCTCATCACCACCGACCTCCTGCTCGAAGGCATTCACTTTGACCTCACTTACGTGCCGCTGCGACACCTTGGGTATAAGGCCGTTGTGGTCAATTTGAGCGATGTGTATGCAATGAACGGGCAACCTCGCCAAATCACTGTTTCGCTGGGCATCAGCAAGCGTTTCACCCTAGAACACATTGCCGAACTCTACGACGGGATGCGTCTCGCGTGCGAGCAATATGGCGTTGACCTCGTGGGCGGCGACACTAGCGCGTCGGTCACAGGACTCATCATCAGCATCACATGCGTGGGCGAGGGAGTCAAGGGCAAGACCGTGAAGCGCAGCGGAGCTCGTGACACCGACCTTATCTGCGTGAGCGGTGACCTGGGCGGAGCCTACATGGGACTGCAACTCCTTGAACGCGAGCGTGAGGCTGGGCAAGGTGTAGAAGATTTTCAGCCCGACTTTGCCGGCAAGGAATACATCATCGAGCGTCAACTAAAACCCGAGGCACGCCGTGATGTGATTGCCGAGATTGCTGCCCTCGACATCCATCCCACAGCGATGATGGACGTGAGCGATGGCTTGTCAAGCGAACTGCTGCACATCTGCCACAGCTCTGGCGTGGGTTGCCGTGTCTATGAGGACCGCATTCCCATTGACTATCAGACTGCTGCCATGGCCGAAGAACTCGGCATGAACTTGGTTACTGCCGCCATGAACGGAGGCGAGGACTACGAGCTGCTCTTTACCGTGCCCCTCACCGAGCACGACAAGATAGAGCAGATGACAACTGCCCGGCTCATCGGCCGCATCACCAAGCCCGAACTGGGCGCCTACATGGTGACACGCGACGATGCCGAGCTAGAAATCCGCGCCCAAGGCTGGAACGCCTTCACCGAGTAAAAAGGGAAAGGACCTGTGGATCGCGATGAAGCCATAGCAAGAGGGCTGGAGGTGCAGGAAACGAAGCACTCGATGAAACGTAGAAGTCCTTGGCATGACTACAACCGGAAAGGCATCTATATGCTGACGCTAGTGGTAGAGGGGCGCATGCCATTGCTTGGTGAGTTAAGAGGAAATGCAGATTCCCCTTGGGTGGAGTATTCCGAACTTGGAAATGCTATTCTCAATGAGGAGGTGGCGAAGATACCCCGGTTCTATCCACAGGTGGCTGTGTGGAAGGTGTGCATCATGCCTGACCACATTCACATGATTGTGAGGGTGAAAGAAGACTTGCCTCCTGGCAAGCACCTGGGGATTGTGGTGGCTGGGTTTAAAGGCGGTTGCTCAAAGGCGGCGATGCGGCTTGGAGTTACTGTCCCTTGTGCGTTCGCACAAGGGAGCTCCCAGGGCGGACGCCCTGGGAACGGAGGCAGTGTGGTTCCTCTCTTTGAGGCGGGCTATAACGACAAGATCCTCTTGCACGAAGGCCAGCTTGATAACTGGAAAAACTACCTTGACGATAACCCTCGCCGACTGCTCCTCAAGAGGCGTTTCCCGCAACTGTTTACCGTGCTTCACGACATAGACATAGCTAATCGCCAATGCCAAATGGTGGGCAATCGCTTTCTGCTTGACATCCCCGACAAAATGGCGGTAATCGTGCACCGCCGTTACTCCGACGAAGATAATGCCAGGCTGCGCGATGAATGGCTTGCGTGCGGTGAACGGGGCGGGGTGCTGGTGAGCGCAGCGATTTCACTGCGGGAAAAGAGGGTGCTGCGCGAGGCAATGGACCGAGGCTATCGCATCATACTCTTGCGTGAGAACGGTTTCCCTGAGTTTTACAAACCAGCGGGTGAGAGTTTTGATGCATGCTCCATGGGGATTTTGCTTGAAATAAGCCCTTGGGAATACCACACCGAGAGGAAAACCATAACACGCGCCCAGTGCCTTGAACTTAACACGCTTGCCCAGGCTATAGCAAACCGATAGCCGGCAGACGAAGCCGTTGTGCTGCTGTTGTCCCGTAGATGTGTGCTGGATAAGGAAATGTTTCGGGTTTCCATGATGTGGAAAAAATGCCCCGGGAGCCGCTTGTTGCGGTGCTCTCGGGGCAAACCTTATTATGAGCTAAATGAAATGCTTTTTTGGAGCTACTACTTTATTTGAGCACCTTGGCGGCTGTCTTGGTGCCGTCGGTATAGGTCACTACCATGATGTTGATGCCCACGAAGGGGTTGTCGTTCTCTATACCTGCAAGGTTGTAGTATTTCACGCTTGCCACTTCCTTGTTCTCCACGTTTAGTTCCTCAACCTCGGTCACGATGCCGGGATTTTTGAGGGAAGCAGGATAATTAAGGCCTAAGTAGAAGTATCCTATGTTTTCAGATTCTTCCATAGCGCTGACTTTGCGTGCGGGAGCATTGCTGCTGCTTACGTTGTGGAGCCCGTTCATGTCATAACCATACATCACACTCTTGGGAACGTCGTCGGGGACTACGTCTGGCTCGCTGTCGCTCACACCGCACTTGAGCACTATGATGGTGCCATTCACTTTATTGTTGAAGTAGTTTTCGAGGATGTTCTTTGTGTCCTCGTCTGCATCGCCATAATCAACAATAGGTGCGCTATTTCCGTCGTGCGAAATTATGCACAAGCGTTTGCCGAGGTTATCTCCGGGCTTGCTGTGTAACATCAGTCCCATGCTGTTGACGTTGTCGGTCTCGACTGCCTGGTAGAAAGCGAAATCCTTCACTCTGCTAATATCGAAGTCGTCGCCAGCGAGTGTGTTGGAAATAGCGATTTCCTTGCGGCTCATGTTGCCTTGCGTGAGGTAGTCACCGTAATTGTCGAGTGTCAGTGTCTCGAAGTAGCTCTGCTGCTTGTCAAGTACCAGTTTATCCTCTTTATCGCTGGTTCCGTTATAGTTCAGGCGCAGGTAGAACATCCAAACCCATTTACGCTTCTTCTCGTTATACTGCTTTAACAAATTGACATTAACGTGACGGTAGTTGTTGTCCACTACTACACTGGGGTCAAGTTTTGCTGCACCATATACGCTTGCGCCGGTCACCTCTTTGCAGAAATCCCAGTTTTGGTATTCGGTGGTAGAGAAGGGCTGGCCTATGTAGGGCGAGTTGAGTTTGAGCGAAGCGAGGTGATTGTTATCAACGTGGACGTCGCGCAGTTTCTCACAGTTGCTCAGGTCCAGGTTGTGGAGCCAGGGTCCCTTGCCTATCTGGCGTGTAATAGCGGGGTCGAAAGACAGTTCTTGGGGAATGAGCACCCATTTTTGCGCGTCAGTGCCGTTATCGTGATACAACTGGATGTTGTTGCTTGCACTTATAACGCCTCCAGAGATATCAAGCACGCTGGTTCCATTCAGTTTGGTTACAATCTTATAAGAACCGTCGTTGTTGCGAACAAATGTAAATAGCTGCGAATTATTTGTGCTACCAGTGTCGGCAGTCCAGAGTTTGATGTTGGTATTGTCTTCTGTCTTACCAGATTCTACATCAAGGCTCAAAGCACCATTGGCATGAACTGGTTTAATGTGATACCAATCTTTATCGTTTTCGGTCTTTACAAATTCAATTTTGAACTGTTGGTGTAAACTAGAGGCATTTATAGTCCATAGTCCCACGTTAGTGCCTGGGTCAGTCCAGCCCTGCTGGCAGTCCATACCGTATGTGCGGTATTTGTAGTTAACAATGTTGTATGTTCCGTCGTAAACCTTACCATCGGTAGCGCCGTTAGCCGACTTGAGCAGCCATATAGACTCGAGATATGGGTGATTAGTGAGGTCGAGATTATAGGTGGGTGTGGCAAATGCGTGCAGGAACACGAGTTTGGGGAACTTGTCAATAAGTCTCTGCAGCGCGCCGTTGTCCGAGTTGCCGTCTTCGTAGCCAAGCATCGAGTCGAAGATTGCGAGCTCCTTCATGTGAGTGTTCTCTTTGTTGGCTGTGATAGACATCAAGTCGAAGTTGTGAGCAGCCTGGAAACGCTCGAGAACCGGGAACTGGTCGAGGTCAATGTCGGTCAAATAGTTGTTGCTCAGGTTGAGGAACTTGAGCTTCTTCAAGCCGTAGATGCCCGAATGCTCAAGATCAGAACCATTGCTGAATCTTGCATAGTCGAGGTTGAGATACTCAAGCTCGGGGTTGTACTTAAGGTTAAGACCGTTAGGCATGACTTTGATAAAGTTGCCATCATATCGTTTCCCTTCGGTGAACAGAGAGTCACCATATTGTGCACGAGAAAGATCCAGTTTCTTAAGAGAGGTGAAGTACTCAATACCTTTAAAGTTGGAAGCACCTTCAAAACTCAATTTAGTTACACCATCCTCTACATTTAAAGTTGAGATATTTCCGTATTTTCCCAGTCCCATAAGCTCGGTAATTTCCTCGGGATATACCACGACATGCTCGTTACCGCCACACTTAGCCATGCCAGTGGTGTAGTCATAGTTATCAGCAAGAGTGGCTCGGTCTGCAACAATAGAGTGGGATGTGTGGCTGTAAACCTTGGCGTAACCTTTATCAATCATATACTTTACAAAGTATTTGTCGGGCATAGCGTTCAGGCGAGCGAAGTTGGGCAATGTGTAGGTGGTTGATTTGGGATTGAGTTTCCACTTCTGGGTATCACTACCAGTGTATTCTTCAAGTTGGATGTTTGGACCTTTACCCATCACTCCGCCTGCAATGCCAATCACAAGGCTTTCGTCATATTTACTGCAGATGGTGTAAGTGTCGTCGCCATTGTACTTGAACTTGAAGAGCTGACGCTGCTCGCAAGTTCCTCCAGTTGAATATTCATACACACAGAGGTTAGAACCTGCCTGTACGACTCCGGTAGCAGTAGTGTCAGCAACAGTAATACACTTTCTTCTATCATTAAAGCAATACTTGATACGGAAATACCCATCACCGTTACCAAAGATTTCAAAATCCTGGTTCACGGTCCAGAGCTGGAGATTTTTACCATCGGGAGCATCACCTCCTCCACTCACATCAAATCCATAGGCTTTATCATGGGCGCTCTCAATCTCATAGTAACCATTAGAAATCGGGAAGGTGAGTTCCATCATCCTCCTATCTTTTAAGAGTCCCTCAATAGGCACAAGATACTGACGCCCCTGGTCATCAATCACATACTGGTCGGCCACATAATA
>JAGHSP010000023.1 GCA_018065815.1 Candidatus Sodaliphilus limicaballi
GTAGCCGCAGTGGTGTGCCATCTTCTCGTTGACCATGAGGCCGCGCAGTGCGTTCTCGTCCTCCACAGCCACGTCGCCGCTAGTCTGGAACACCACGTGCACGTCATGTCCTTGCTGCACGAGTCGGCGCAGTGTGCCGCCCATCGACACCACGGCATCGTCGGGGTGGGGGCTGAACACGAGCACACGCTTGGGGTAGGGGGTAGCGCGCTCGGGGCGTGATGAGTCGTCGGCATTGGGCTTGCCGCCGGGCCAGCCGGTGATGGTGTGCTGCACGTCGTTGAACACTCTGATGTTCACTGCATAGGCGCTGCCAAATAGGGCTACGAGCTCGCTCAGTCCGTTGTCGTTATAGTCTTTGTTGGTGAGTTTGAGGATGGGTTTGCCGGTCTGCTTGCACAGCCATACGATGGCGCGGCGTGTGAGGTAGTCGGTCCACTCGCATGATGTCACCTTCCAGGGCAGGCTGATGCGTGTGAGTTGTGACGTAGCCTCCAGGTCAGCCACAATCTTCGCGTTGTGGTGCATCTGCAGGAACGATGCGGGCACTTGCTCGCCCATGCGTCCTTCCACCACGTCGAGCAGCGGCGCTGCGCTGCTCTCGCCCCATGCCACACCTATGATGTGGCTGGCGCTCATGATGTTAGAGATGCCCAGAGTGACGGCTGTGAGCGGTGCGGTGTCGCACTGGAACGCCTCGGAAAGGTGTGCGCGGGCCTTGTTGCCCAGCAGCATGAGCCGGCACGACGAGTTGCTGGTGCTTCCGGGCTCGTTGAGCGCCATCGAGCCGCTCTTGGTGATCTCGCACACCACGAGGTCGAGACCGCCATATTCGTCGATCTCGGTCTCATAGGCACGGCACAGCTTGTGCACGTTTTCCTTTGTCGCCTCGTTGCTGAATGTGTGGATGTTGTTGGGGTCTATGTCCACCTTGTTGAACAAGCGTTGCTTGAGTCGGTTGAACGTGCTGCGTTGCTCGTCGCTAGTCACCACGCCCAGTTCCAGCTCGCTCAAGTTGAACGCCACCACGCTGGCGAAGCTCACCTTGTCGGCAAAATAAAGCTTGACGAGCTGGTCATACACCTCGAGCACGCATTTGCCGGCACCGAGGCCTATCACGCAGCGGCCTTTCTCCTTGACGCAGCGGTCAATGGTTTCGGCTATGTCGAGTGCAGCGTCGAGAGCGCCTTCGGCATGAGTCTCGACGACTTTGGTATATACTTTTTCAAAACGGGTGAGCGACGCTAGTTCCAGTTCGCTCTCGGGTTTATAGTAACGCTTTGACACTTGGTCAAGCTGTATTTTAGAAGTTAAATTTGCCTTCATTAGGTGTGAATAGAGTTGTTAGCATGCAAAGGTACGAAAAGTTAGGCAATTACCAACAAGTTAATGCTTTTTTTTGCTCACGTGACCACTATTATTACTGAAAAGGAAGCGCCTTTTCTTTGAGGTTATCTGCATCAAATTCGTATTTAGGTGGTGGCGCTGCGCTTGAAATACTCTGAAAATAAGCTGAAAAATCACTGTTTTCCTGATAAACAAACTACAGATTACGCAGATTGAACAGATTAATTTGTTTTTCTCTCTGTGACCTCTGTGCCTCAGTGGGAGAGGTTCTGAAAAATTTTAATCTAAATCTGTTTAATCTGTGGTTTGTTTTATGTGTCAACGGGTTACATCACCGGCCAAGCCGGATTCCCCCACCGTTTACTTGGCCATGAATGCTTCGACGTCCTGGGGATGGTAGGGGATGCGCTCTTTGCCCAGGAAGCGGCATCCGTCGGCAGTGATGAGGAGGTCGTCCTCGATGCGTATGCCGCCGAAGTCCTTGTAGGTCTCCAGCATGTCGAAGTTGAGGAACTCGGCGCAGTGTCCGCTGGCGCGCCAGTCGTCGATGAGTGCCGGGATGAAGTAGATGCCGGGCTCGTCGGTCACCACGAAGCCTTCTTGCAGGCGTCGGCCCATGCGCAGGCAGTTGGTGCCGAACTGGTCGAGGCGGGGACGGGTTTCCTCGTCAAATCCCACATAGATCTGGTCGAGGCCTTCCATGTCGTGCACGTCCATACCCATCATGTGACCCAGGCCGTGAGGCAGGAACATCGCGTGGGCACCGGCGGCAACAGCCTCGTCCACGTCGCCCTTCATCAGGCCAAGTTCCTTGAGGCGCTCGGTCATGAGCCTGCACACTGCCATGTGCACGTCCATGTACTTGACGCCGGGTGCTGCCACCTTGAGCGCCAGGTCGTGGCACTCCTCGACGATGCTATAAATCTCGAGCTGGCGCTGCGAGAACTTGCCGCTGACAGGCATGGTGCGGGTGTGGTCGCTGCAATAGTTGTTCACGGTCTCGGCACCGCAGTCACACAGCGCGAGTCGTCCGTCCTCGAGCAGGGCAGTCGAGGGGTTGCCGTGCATGATCTCGCCGTGCTGCGAGAAGATGGTGGCAAAGCTCACCTTGGCGCCGTAGGAGTTGGCGATGCCGTCGATCTGGCCGCCTATGTATTTCTCGCTCACGCCGGCCTTGACCAGCTTCATGGCTGTGGTGTGCATCTTGTAGCCTATGGCGCAAGCGCGTTCTATCTCCTCGATTTCCTCGGCCGTTTTCACGCTGCGCATCGCTATCACTGCCATTCTGAGCTCGTGAGAGCAAGCCTTGCGCTGCTCGCTGGGATGGATGCCCAGCAGGTCCATGATCTGTATCATGTTGTCGTGGCGATAGGGGGGCAGGAAGTGCACGGTGCGGCCCTTGGCGCGTGCCTCGTCCACAATCTCCTTGAGCGTGCTCATGGGAGCACTGTTCTCTACGCCCACCTGCGCAGCCATGTCGGCCACGGCGTCAACCGAGCCATACCACACGATGTCCTCGATGTCGATGTCATTGCCCACAAGGATTTCCTTGTCGTTGTCCACGTCGATCACGCCCACCAATCCGTCGCGGTTCTGGCCGAAGTAGTAGAGGAATGTTGAGTCCTGGCGAAATGGCGAGTAGCCGTTGTTGGGGTAGTTGCAGGGCGACTCGTTGTTGCCAAACAGCAATATCACACCGCTCTTGACGAGCTTTTTCAGCTGGGCGCGACGGCCCACATAGGTCTCTTTGCTAAACATATTATCGTGTAGTTTTGGGGTTAATATTCTTTCAAAATGTAAAGTTAGCAATAATTAGCGTAAACACAAGCGTAAATGCAAAATTTCTTTATAGAAGAGCAGGTTTGCGGTTGAAGACCGCCGCCTTGTACGTTTCGAGGTAGCGCACTCGTGCGACCACGCACCTATCGGCAGCCCGCAGGTCTGCGACCAGCGGTTAACCAAAGTTACGACCTCCCTGAGGTCTAAAAATTCCACAAAATATATATTTTCAATGAAAAAATCAGTGAGTTCAGCGAGATCAGCGCGGGGAGTTCTGGTGTATAGTTACTTTTAATCGAAACCTGCTCAATCTGAAAATATAATTCCCTTATGTTAAATTGTGGTTTGTTTTCCCGTCTGTTAGGGCATGGCTCGTGCCAGGAGCAGTAGGATGCGGGCCCGGTTGAGCCGCCATGCCGTGTCGTAGTGCGTGCCTTCGCTGCCGTAGAATTGCAGCAGGGCATAGTTGGCCAGCAGGTCGGTGATTGTGCCGCTCATCGCCTGGGTGTGGCAGTCCATGGTGGCAGGCAAAGCGAGCGTTATGGTAATATTACCACGGTCGAGGTGCGGGTTGAAGTTCCACGAGTCGATGTATCCGCTGATGCGTGTGCGCAGGTCGGCGAGGCCGTCCTCAATGCGCATTTCGAGCATGCGGGCATTGTCGGGGGTGAGGAGTTTCACCTCGGGCTGGTAGGACGCATGCCATGCGCTCTCGGCATAGATGCGGTTGAGGATGTTGTCAAGGTCGATTGTGATTTTCATAGCAAGTGTTTTTTGATGTTGGTGTTAATGTGACGGATGTGATGGTAGGCATACTGCGGTGTGACGAAGAAGCGCGACGCGCGGCAGTTGTCGATCACAAACTGTACTGCGCTGTTGAGGGATATTCCTTTGCAATCAATGAGTTGCTTTACCTTGCTGGCAATCTCTTCCCACATGAGCGCTTGCAACGATGGCTTGACGATGTTGCGCCCCGAGGACAGCATCCTGCCCACGACCACCAGGGCGCGCTCGATGCTCACGTGGTAGTGCGGACGGCTGTTGAGCACGGTGAACTCAACGGCTGCCTTGCGCGGCGAGGGCACCCCTCGCTCAATCATGAGGTCGAGCACTTGCCTGTAGGTTTCTAGAAACTCGTTGTCGCGTCTCAAGCGTGCCCGGTGCTTGCCGCTGATGCCGGTGTCGCCCGAGAAACTGTAATGTGTGTGTTGTTTCATTTCAAATTAATTATTAAATTCAAGGTGTGTGATTGGTTGTTGCGTAGCTACGATTGCGAGTGCAAAGTTACAACAAAAAATGGTAAAATGCAAATAAATTAAGGTAAATTCACAATTTTGGCCATCATAGGGACTGTCCCTTTGATGGCATTTCTCGTGGAGTATAGAATCTGGTGATGGAAAAAAAGAAAAAAACATAAATAAACCGCTGTGTAAGAGAAGATGGCTTTCGCCCTTGCAGTCGCGGTTGTCATCGTCATCGTCTTTGTGGACTTTTTGGCCGTTTTTCTAGATTTTAGCGATAAAAACTTGGGCGTTTGCAAAATAATTGCTAACTTTACCACAACATAATAATAACAGGTGTCGAGGGCACCACAAAATACACTAAACAACTATGAAAGGTAAAATGAAAATCGGCTTGAACATCCCCACCCAACTTGTGTTTGGCGCGGGGGAACTCAGGAACTTGTCAACCTTGCCTCTTCCTGGCAAGAAGGCTCTCATCGTTATCTCGGCAGGCACATCAATGAAGCGCCTGGGTTATCTCGACCGCCTCGTGGAGCAACTGGGCAAGGCTGGTGTTGAGAGCGTTGTATTTGACAAAATATTACCCAATCCCATTAAGTCACACGTCATGGAAGGTACAGCCCTGTGCCTTGCCGAGAAGTGTGACTTTGTTATAGGCTTGGGCGGCGGCAGCTCTATCGACAGCGCAAAGGCTATCGCCATCACCGCTCACATGGGCGGCGACTTCTGGGACTATGTTCAGGGCGGCACTGGCGGCGGCAAGAAGGTGACCGGTGCACTGCCCATCGTGGCCATTCCCACTACTGCCGGCACAGGCACCGAGATCGACCTGTGGGGCGTGGTGACCAACGAGGAGACTCAAGAGAAGATGGGCTTCGGCTCACGTCACATCTTCCCCACGCTGGCCATCGTGGATCCCGAGCTCATGCTTTCTATTCCTCCCGCGCTCACCGCTTACCAGGGCTTTGACGCCTTCTTCCACGCAGCCGAGGGCTATGTGGGCAAGGCACACACTCCCATCAGCGACCTCTACGCACTCGAGGCAGTGCGTCTGCTCTATAAGTATCTTCCCGTAGCAGTGGCCGACGGCAACAACCTGTGGGCTCGCACCAAGGTGGCTTGGGCTAGCACCCTTGCCGGCATGGTGGAGAGCACCAGCAGCTGCACTGGCGAGCACGCTATGGAGCACGCGTTGAGCGCGCTTCACCCCGAACTGCCCCACGGCGCAGGACTCATCGCTCTCTCGGGCGCTTACTTCAAGACCTTCAAGAACGACTCGATGAAGCGCTACATGAAGATGGCCGAGAAGATGACACAGCACAAGGCTGCCCGTCCCGGCGACTTCCTCGACGCGCTGGCTATCATGAAGCGCGAGTGCAAGGTGGATAACCTGAAATTGAGCGACTGGGGTGTGACAATGGCCGAGGTGGATGCGCTGGCCGACAAGACTATCGCTACCGGCAGCGCTATGCTTGACCTGGATCCGCGTTTCCTCACTCGCAATGAGATTGCCGATATCTTTGTAGAGACTATTCGCGAGGACTAATATTTCAATCATATAGTAGTATGGGCGGCACGTGTCGCTCATACTCTTTTTTTCATAAAGCTTCTAAACGAAAAACTTCCCCGAGTTCCCCGAGAGGGAAAACTGAAAGAAATTATCCGAAATTATTCAAAATTTTTTATTTCTGTTCTTTCTGTCTTAAAAAGAACTCGCAACAAAAATTTCTTTTAATTTCTTATAATTTCTTTCAGTCAAGGAGCCCAACAATTAAATCATTAATCCCTAATCATTAATCTTTAATCTTTAACCACTATGAACACTAAAGACATCACAACACTCAAGTTGCAAGACATTCCTCCCATCTCCCGGGGAATGAAGTACTATGACGGCGAGATATACTTTGCCGACAACATCACGTCGCTGCCCGAAATAGCCTCGGTGTTTCGCGTCAATTTCATCGTGCTCCTCTTCTGCGTGGAGGGCGAGGTGCGTGTGCACATCAACGAGAAGGAATACACCATCACCCAGCACGACGCCCTCTTTGCTGGCCTGAACTCGCTGGTGTCGGTCGATTACATGAGCCCCGACGTGTCGTGCAAACTGTGTGCCATCAACTCGCAGCTGGCGTTCTCGCTCATCAGCAAGGGTCTTGCCGAGGCCATAATCGACTTGCAAGACAATCCTGTGATACCGTTCACGCCCGACGAGGTGCAGCTCATGGACAAGTACTACGAGCTTGCCGACTTCAAGATGACGCACCCGGCATTCTCGCAGAAGGAGACCGTGGCAAGCCTGCTCAAGGCGTTTGCCATCGACTTGCTGTCGCTCATCGAGCGTCACACCACGCGCGATGAGAGCATCTTGCGCCAGGGCGACAAGCTGTACAGGCGTTTCATGTATCTCGTTGCCAGCAATGCCGACGGGCACCGCAGCGTCAAGTCCTATGCCGACCAGCTGTGCGTCACGCCCAAGTATCTCACCAGCGTGTGCCGCCAGCACTCAAGCCGCTCGGCAAGCGACATCATCACTAACAGCCTCGTGTCACGCATCAAGCAGATGCTGCTTTACAGCGACATGAGCGTGAAGGAGATTGCCACGATGCTCAACTTTGACAACCTGTCGTTCTTCGGGAAGTTTGTCAAGAAACAGCTGGGCCATTCTCCTGTCAACTACCGCAAGCTGAATCACTACGGGGTGTAATTTCCTAGATAAAACCGCACAAGGAAAATCATGCCTTTGTGTTCGGTTTTCAACCATCAAAACAAGAAATATGTGGTAAAATGGACGAATTTTGACCCCAAAATGACGTTTTTAGTTAATTAGGGTTAAAATTACCATAATTATTTTGGCACCATTGTGCTATTTCAAAAAATACAATTACCTTTGCATTGGTTTTTCATGGTATTAGATTTTAAGTATGCAAAAAGATAGTTGTCGTGAGACAACTATTTTTTGTTTTTACGCCCGTAATGTCTTTCTCCGGTTGGTGAGATGCACGGTCCATAACAGAGTATGGGATTTCACCAACGGAACTCCCCGCGCGGATCTCACTGATTACACTGATTTTTTGAAAACACATTAACAACGAGAGGCTGAAAACAGATTTTTTATTTTCAGCTTATTTTCAGTGTATTTCAAGCGCAGCGCTACCACCTAAAAAAGGCGCTTCGCTTGAAATCAACTAAAATTCAACAAGAAATTTATTCTTTGTCAACATCCTCATGTTACACAAAAGTGTTAGCAACAATATTCCTAATTTATTGTTGTCCGGTAAAAAAAGAAAATATTTTTATTATGATTTTTATGCTTGCCGTCAATGTTGACAGTTAGGCGGCAGGTGAAATCAGGGATTTTGTTGTTGCGAGGTTTCTTCGCTGGGCCTGCCTAGCAACTCGAATGTATCGACATAGACCTCGGTGATATAATGCTTGATGTTGTTGCGGTCGTCGTAGGTGCGGGTGCGCAGCTTTCCCTCGAGGTATATGAGCGAGCCCTTGTGCAGGAAACGTGCCGCGTTCTCGGCGTTGCGTCCCCACAGCACGATGTTGTGCCACTCGGTGCGCTCGGGGTATTGCATGCCGTTGGCGGCAGTGTAGGCATGCTCCTTGGTTGCAAGTCGGAATGACACGACTATCTGCCCCTGTGCAGGGTAGCGCACATCGGGTTCGCCGCCCAGGCGTCCCACTAATATCACTTTGTTTACTGGCATGTTGCTTTTGTTTTAGTGGTTATTGTTCTGTTCAAGAGATGAAACGTGCGAAGAAAGCTTTTGCCTCGTCGTGCGTCACGCCTTCTCGCAAGATTGCAAACACGGTGTCGGCGCCAGCGATGGTGCCCAGGATTTCGTGGCTGTGGCTCATGTCGATGTCATAGGCCAGCCCGGTGGCATAGCCGTTGCGGGTCTTGATCACGGCAAAGTTGCCCGAGAACTCAATCGACGTGGGACCCACGTGATGGGCTGCGGTAGAACTTGCCTGGCCGTGCTCAAGCATCTTGTTGTGGATCTCATTGCTGTCGGGGATTATGTACATATAACCTCCATTCTCGGTGGGAACCTTGGTGGCACGAAGCGTCTTCAGGTCACGAGACAAAGTTGCCTGTGTGACTTCGACGTCATTTTCAAGCAACATCTCGCACAGCTCGCTCTGGCTGCTTATGCAGTTGCCGTTAATCAATTCAACGATGAGTTGAACTCTGCTTTTTTTCTTTTTCACAAATAAACTATATTTATGCAGCAATCAATGCAGCTGCTCATTATAAAATCATTAAACCTAGACGAATCCTTAATACCGTATGTTATAATTGCACTATTGTTTGTATCAAAAAAATAGGGCGGGACATCAGGCCTTATCAATAAATCTTTAAAAAAAAGCCAACAACAAGTTGTGTTGTCGGCTTTTTAAGTAGTGACCCCGGTGGGACTCGAACCCACGACCCATTGATTAAGAGTCAATTGCTCTACCAGCTGAGCTACGGAGTCATGCGTCATTTCGCATTTGCGATTGCAAAGGTACTGCTTTTTTTTGAATTGGCAAGCAAAAATCGAAAAAAATATTCACTTAATGTGATTTTTTTTCAATTTTCACTTCCTCGCGCGCGCGTACATAATTTAATATTTAAATTGCCTTTTTGCACAAGCTATTGCCAGTGTGCGACTATTGTTGTATCTTTGCAACGGAATTAAACCTCTTGCAGTTATGTTGAAAGAAAATACAATAAAAATCTACGAAAAGAGTTTTATCGACAACTGGGAGTTGCCAGCGTTGAGCGACTATAACGCCAATACCACGCTCACCTATGGCGACTTTGCACGTAACATTGCCCGCCTGCACTTGCTCTTTGAGCAATGCGGCATCAAGCAGGGCGACAAGATAGCCCTGATAGGCAAGAACACGCCCAACTGGGTGACAGTGTTCTTGAGCACCATCACCTATGGTGCCGTGATAGTGCCCATCTTGCAGGATTTCAACCCTAACGATGCGCAGCACATCATCAACCACAGCGAGGCGGTGATGCTGTTCTCGAGCAAGAGCATATGGGACACGCTCGACTTTGACCAGCTGCTCAACGTGCGCGCTGCCATCTCGCTCGACGACCGCAAGCTGCTGGCCGAGAAAAACGGCGAGGAGGTGAGCAAGCATCTCTACGGCCTGACCCGCGCGTTCAACCGCAGGTACAAGAACGGTTTTTACCGCAACGACATACGCTATGCCGACATCCCCGGCGACCAGCTGATGGAGATAAACTACACCTCGGGCACCACAGGATTCAGCAAGGGTGTGATGATCACCGGCAACAACATCTGCGGCAACCTGGTGTATGGCATCAGCTCTGGCTTGTGCCACAAGGGGTCGCGCCACCTGTCGTTCCTGCCGCTGGCCCATGCCTATGGCTGTGCCTTCGACATGCTGTGCCCGCTGGCTGCTGGCTCTCATGTCACTCTGCTGGGGCGCATCCCTTCGCCCAAGATCCTGGTCAAGGCGATGAACGAGGTGAAGCCCAACCTTGTGATATGTGTTCCTCTCGTGCTTGAGAAGATTTATAGCAAGATGATTGTGCCCATGATAAGCAAGGGCATGCTGCGCTGGGCGCTGGCTGTGCCATTCCTGGACAACCGCATCTATGCCCAGATACGCAAGAAACTCATCGAGGCATTCGGCGGCGAGTTTGAGGAAATCATCGTGGGCGGCGCTGCATTCAATGCCGAGGTCGAGGATTTCCTCTACAAAATCAAGTTTCCTTTCACTGTGGGCTACGGCATGACCGAGTGCGCTCCGCTGGTGAGCCACACGCCGTGGCGTGAGTTTGTGCCCCATAGTGCCGGACGTGTGCTCCCTGGCATCATGGAGTGCAAGATCGACAGCGAGGACCCCGAGAACAAGCCCGGTGAGATATGCGTGCGTGGCGAGAACGCGATGATGGGATATTTCCACAACGAGGAAGCTACCCGCAACGTGATCGACGAGGATGGCTGGCTGCACACTGGCGATATGGGCACATTGAGTGCCGACGGCACCGTGTTCATACGCGGACGCCTCAAGACCATGCTATTGAGCAGCAACGGACAGAACATCTATCCCGAGGAAATCGAGGCGAAGCTCAACAATATGCTCTATGTGAACGAGAGTCTCATCGTGGACCGCGATGGCAAGCTCGTTGCCCTTGTCTATCCCGACTATGAGGTGATGGACCAGCTGGGCGTGTCGCCGCAACAGCTCCCGGAGCAGATGGAGAACGTCAAAACCGAGCTCAACAAACTCGTGGCACCCTATGAACGCATCGCCAAGATCGAAATCGTGCCGCAGGAATTTGAGAAAACACCCAAAAAGAGTATCAAGAGATACCTCTACAGGTAAAGAAAGTGCGCGAGTGTTTGTACCGTTTTTTATCAAAAAAACATGCTTAACAACACAAATCGCCCTCTTGTAACACTATTTAACATTTCGAGATTAAACCAAATGAAACTTGTGTAATTAATTGTTAGTTAAAGTGTTGCAAAGGGATTTAAGGCAAAAAATGGCAAAAAAACGGAAAATCGGTAAATTTTATCACAAAAAAAAGTGCTAAAAAAAATTTGCAATTGAAAAATTTGATATAAATTTGCATCGATTTTCAAACAGATAACAAATTGTTTTATTATTTAAATTTATTTCAAAAATGAAGAAGTTAGTTTTATTACTTGCTGTTGTATTTGGTGTATCTTTCGTTTCTTGCGACAATGCTGACAAGGCTGAGGCTTCTGCTGATAGCGCTGTAGATAGCACTGTTGTTGAGGACACTACTGCTGCTCCCGCTGACAGCGCAGTTACTGTTGACAGCGTTGCTGCTGATTCAGTTAAGTAATCAGTATCCCTGCGAAGCAGAGACATCAAAACAACAAACGAAGAGTTTGGGACTGTTCACCCGCGAGGGTGGGACAGTCTTTTTTTGTCCTTGATAGAGGAGGATAGAGGAGGGTAGATAACTATTGAAATTTATTGAGGTATAGGGGACTGGTGTTTCTATCGTGAGGTGTTGAAATAAGTGAGCCCCGTCTTGGTGTGGACGGGGCT
>JAGHSP010000242.1 GCA_018065815.1 Candidatus Sodaliphilus limicaballi
GTAGCCGGGAGCGAGTTGTTTCTGAATCTCGGCGTACGCCTTGGCAAGTTCCTTGCCCCACTCGTCACGCTTCCATGTTCTCTCTGCCCAGACAGTTTCTCCATAAAGCCCGATGCGCACTTTCACGATGCCCGACTCAATGATATTTAGCAAGTCTGCTTTATCAACAGGATAGTCATACAGCATCTCATTACGATGAATGAACACAGCTTTTCCTTCGTTATTGTAGTACATGCTGTCGGTTTCCTGGTTACATAAACGACGCGATGGATGCAACGGAATGACTGTACCGTCACCCAACTTCAACAAGAGCATCGCATCCTCCGAGCGATACACACGGCCATCATCCCACAAGGTGATATAATATGCCGTGTCGGCCGAAGCATCACAGTTGAGCACTATGTCATATTCATGACCATCAACTTTTGAATCCACAACTGCTGTTTTGTGAATATGTCTGCCCCATGACGGCAGGGCGAAACAAGCAACCAATAATATATTAACGAATAACCTACCCATAGAAAACGAATTTTATGTTGCAAATATAAGTCCTATTTTTGGACTATGCAAATTGTATGCCAAAAAAATCAGCCTGCTTCACAGCAAGCTGACCCATTCCGCCACCAAGGGTATTGTGGCGGCACTCTATTTTCTATATTGACACAAAGGTAACACTTATTTTTGAATTACCAACAATATATTTTAGTTTTCAACAATTTATTAACAACTTTGTAGGTGGGTGCGGGAGGGAGGAGGCTATCGCCTGGGATTGTTTTTCATCCGCTGGTAGCGTTGCCATGAGCGGTCGAAACCTCGCTCGCCATCCATCACCATGAACGACTCGATACCGTCGGCAAGGCGGGCGTTGAGCTCGTTGATCGCTGCCGTCTGCTGCTCCATGGACGCTGCCACCAGCTGCATCGAGCGGTCTTCACGGTCGGCAGTGCGCTGCTGGTTGACTGTCATGTCGCCCAGTATCGCACCCTGGCCGATGGCTCGGCTCACATCTTCGCTTGTGAGGGAGCCAATCGTGTTGTTGCGCTGCGCCTGGTCTATCAGACGGAGCACCGGCATCAACTCGGGGTTAGCCACTGCCTGGTGGTTGGCGACAAACTCATTGGCATGCACCACACCCACCTCGCGGCGGTTGTCGCCGTCACGCCCAGTGAAACCGCCCTCATAGTAGCCCATCTGTTGGGTTTGGTGCGATTTCTTGATAGTCGCAATCTGCAAGGCTCCCGCAGCAAGAGCCATCGAGGCGGCAATGGGAGCAAGGATATAGCCAATCGCCGGAATCTTTGCCGCGCTGGCATAAGCATTGATTGCACCCATCGCAGTAGATGCCACTGCCTGTGCCATCTCAATGACCATTGCCTGCTTGTCATACTTGGTCTTGATCTTAGCAATCTCTTTCTGCTTTTCTTCCTCAAGTTTCTTTTGCTTTTTCTCGTTGCCAGCAGCGGCTTTGATTTGAGCATCATAACTCGCCTCGGCCTTTTTAACCTCAAGGTCGCGGCTCGCGTTGGCATAGTCGGTGTAAGACTTGATACCGGCATTCATCACCGCAAAGGCAGCGGCTGCCATGTCGCCTATAGTCTTCAACTTCTCGGGCAAGGTAGAACCAAGGTCCTCAAACCCCGCTTTCCATGTCTCGACAAGGTTCGCAACCATGGAACCCCATTCGTCACCCTCGCCCTTGACGAGTTCGACGATCTTGCCGTGGTAGCTCTGGATGATCTGCCAGCGGCGGCTCTCATAGTCCTCCTGGCTTATCAGCCCCTGCTTGCGGGCATCCTCGAGAGCGGCAAGCTGTTTATTGTAAGTATCGGCGGCATCGGTGAAGTCCTGGTTCTTTGCCTTGGTTCCAGTCTTTCCGTTCACCTCGTCACGGTACTTGTCTTGAATAGCCTTTACCGCTTCCTGGTACTCCTCCTCTTTGAGCAGTTTCTGGTCATAGAGTTCCTTGGCCACTCGCAACTCGGCTTCCATGCGCTCTTTGGCTCCCCTCTGCGAGTAGATGTACAGCCATGCCGACAGGTCGGTCTCCAACTGCTTGCGCTGGCGCAGTTCCTCCTCACGCTCAGCCTTGGCAAGATTACGACGGGCAGTTTCATACTCTTGTGACTCTTTCTTCTGCACCGCCAGCACATTGCGCAGATACTCAATATCAATCTGTGCCAGTTTGTTATCCAACATGCGCTGGTTCTTATATGCCTCTGTGTTGTTATGGTCGTAGAAATCCATTTGAGCCGCAATCTTGGCTGCATCACGTTCTGCAGCATATCGCTGTTCAAGTAGTTTGAGATGCTCCTCATCAAACTTCTTGTCTTCCTCGGCTTTTTTCAACCTCAGTTTAGCAAGATCTTCCGATTCCTCGGCATTGAATTTCTTATATACCTTTTCGGCAGCCTCATAGTATTCTTTAGACGCAGCCTGTTTCCGCTCTAAATATGTAACATAATCAATTTCTCCATTATTATAGGCTTCAAGAGCCACTCTATTCTGGTCTTTAAGATTTTTTTCTACAACCTCAATTGCATCCTTGAATTCTTTCTTCTCGAGAGCGGCAGCCAGACGCTTCTGCTTCTCCTCCTCGGCTTTGCGCTTCTTTTCCTCTGCTTCACGCTTTTTCGCCTCGGCAGCAGCAGCCTTTGCCGCTTTGTCATTAGGAGGAGTGAAGTGAGAGCCACCACCAGTAATATCATCGGCAGACGCAACAGTTGTATCAGATCCTATCAACTCTGACGGCTTAAAGCCTGCCTTTTCAACCAAGCGTTCAAAATTCTTGGTATCTGCAACTGCTATATCATGGGCTTTTTTAGCTTCATCGCGTATTCGAACCGCAGTACCGACAGAAGTGGCCAATCCACCCACCTGATCCTGTGAAATTCCATATTTATTTGCCTCACGCATGGCAGCCTGATCCCAATCAATCTCTACCGTCTCGCCCTTCTCATTCTTAAGCTTCATCTTCACATGGTTGTTCCCACCCGAAGCCTTGTCAACTTCATCTTGTGCCTTTATCAAATCGAAATTTGCTTTCTCTTCGGCTCGTAGATACTTCTCGTACTCGTCCTTGTAATAAGCCATTCTCATGCGCCTTTCAAGAGACTCAAGATATTCATCCAGAGCTTTTTTATTTGACACATACAAAGCACCCTCCTGCGAAAGGTATCCATTATAGTCAGGGCAAATCTTGTTCAAATCATTGATAGCCTTTTGGCGGTCTTCCTTGGAAGCCTGTTCGTCCTCGGCAACTTGTAACAGTTCTCTGATTTTCACTTTCTCATCAACAAGCTGCTTGCACTGCTCCGATTCTTCCCATGTCAAATGCCGAGTAGCCTCGTCAAGTTCTTCAGTCCTCTTTGTAGCAACCTCAGTGCTCGTGGCAAGACCGATAATAGCAGAGGCCAAAGTCCCAACGACGGCAATTATTGCGCCCCATGGAGTTGTAGCCATAGCAGCACTCAATGCACGCTGAGCAGCAGCTGCACGCAAGGCATTTCCTCGCACGGTATTGTAAGCAACCGAAAGAGCCAAAGCTGATAATCTTGCCGCATTCTTCACAACAATGCCAATTTTATGCACACCATTAACCATGCCTTCCCACAAGTACATAGCCTTTAATGCTATAACATCGGCATTAACGGCAACAGTGTAAGCAGTGAGCGTTACAATTAGGGCTGCAATACCCCATTTGTATTTATAAACAAACGAAATAACCGATGACAATACATGCATCATGGCACTTGTGCCACTGATTGCGTATTTCATCGCAGGAGCCAACTTCTCGCCCAACTCTACTGCCATATCGTGGAACCCCTTTTTTGCTTTGTCGAGCTGTGCCTGAACGGTATTGTTCTGAACATCATATTCCTTGGTCACCGACGTTCCCTCCTCGAACGCTTTGTTGGCTTCAAGTTGCTGCTTCTTGACTTCTTCAACATTGCCTGCAAGAGCAGCGATTACCTGCGAAGCACGAGCACCATCGGTTCCCATGGCATCAAACACAGGAGCGAGAACGCTGATGTCACCCAGTTCGTGCAATCTGTCAAGCAGCATAAGCAATGCTTCATTGGTATCTTCCTGCAAAACCTTGTTGAACGCCTGCAAGTCCATGCCAGTTGCCTTAGCAATCTTGGCAGGATCCTGGAACAGTTTCATGATGAGCTGCGACATAGCCGTTGCACTCATTTCAACCGCCTGACCCTGCGAATCAAGGACAGCAGCGAAGCCCATAATCTCAGGAATGGTCATATTTGCCTGCTTGCCCACACCCGCAAGACGCTGAGCAAACTGTGCCAGATAGGGAGCCGATGCAGTACAGTTCTGCGACAACTCGTTGATGACCGAGCCTACAGAGAGAAGCGACTGTTCAACACCGAGACGGTCCTTGTCGCCGAAAATGTCGGTGAGTTTTGAAAGCGTAAGCGTCGCACCTTCGCCTAGGTCATCGAGAGCCACGTTGATTTGGTTGGCAGCAGTGACGAAACCGAGTACATCTTCCTCGCTCTGCAGACCGAGGCGACCAGCCTCCTGGGCCAACTTGTTGAGGTCTTCACGACTTGTGCGGGTGTCCATCCTTTTGAATGCCTCATTAAGGCGCTCAACCTCCTCGGCAGTCATGCCGGTAAACTTGCGCACATTGGCCATCTCCGCCTCCATGTCAGCGTATGCCTGCACTGCTTGGCGCGCAGTAAAAATCAGTCCAGTAAAAGCCGCTGCAGCACTGGCAACGCTCATGCCCCATTCGTTCACCTTGCGATTGATGCGTGACAGCAAACTCTCATGCTCGTGCAGTTCGGCATCCACGAGCTTGATTTCTGCTTTCACACGCTTGATGGCTTCAACCTGTGCATTCCACGCCTTGGAGCCTCGTTCCATGTGGTCGAGGTCGTTTTTAAGTTGCCTGAGTGTATTGCGTAATTCCTTTGGCGACGCTTCATTAAGTTTCGCCAAGGCGGCCTGGCATCGAGCCGAAGCCGTGCGTGCATTATCAAGTTGGCGTGACACCTTGTTGATTTCCTTCTGGATGCGCACAAGACCCTTTTGGTCACCTGTTGCCTCAAACTGTCGTTTCTTGGCAACGAGGTTGTCCATTTTGTTTTCCAGCTCTGCGATCTTGCGTCCAGCCGGTTTGTTATTGACGTCGATATTGACCGTCGCTTGTGTAGAAATATCTGACATAATATTTGTTTTTGAACAAAATTATATAAATGTTGCGGCACATAAAAAGACCTCAAAATGTGCAAAACCGCTCTCTTTTCGGCATAGCCCGGAAAGGTTTCAATCGTGGGTCGTAGTAGCCTCTGAAACAGTGCCGTTGTGCTGATTTAGATACGACCCACGAGTGGTAAAAGCGAATCCTTTCGCTACTGATGCGAGCAAAACCCTTAGCAAATAGGGTGTTGCGAGCCGCCGATGACCGCATTTTTGCGAGGGTGTGTCAAAAGTCACTGGCACGCCCTCAGTTTTGCTATATATGCAACAAAGCCCCGACTTTCCCAAGCCAGGGCTTTGTCATGTCCTAGATTTTTTGTATCTTTGGACAAAAGTCTAATAAGTATGGA
>JAGHSP010000312.1 GCA_018065815.1 Candidatus Sodaliphilus limicaballi
TTTCTGACGATGACATAAAGCAAACCCTAGAAAATCTAGATAGAGCTAGAAATTCTAGGGTTTGTTATTGTATCAAGCCGGGTATTATTCTTTGATTTCCCAGCCGAGAGCTGATGCACCGAGGATGGCAGCATCGGCCTCTTTCATCTCGCTGAACAGAATCTTAACCTTGCCACGCCACAGGGGAAGTACATTCTTGTCAAACGCTTCCTTGATGGGGTTCATGATGAGGTCGCCGCTCTTTGCCAGACCGCCGAAGATCACGAATGCCTCGGGAGCAGAGAATGCTGTGAAGTCGGCCAAAGCCTCGCCCAGGATGTTACCTGTGTATTCAAAGATCTCCTTGGCAAGATGGTCGCCAGCTACCGCAGCGTCATAAACGTCCTTTGAAGTGATTGAAGCGATATCAAGTTCGCGGAGCTTTGAGTCGTCCTTGCGAATCTCGAGGAACTCGCGAGCAGTGCGAGCCACACCAGTAGCCGAGCAGTAAGCCTCGAGACAGCCTGTGCGACCGCAACCACACATACGGCCATTGCTGCGACGCATGATCACGTGACCAAGCTCGCCAGCGAAACCGTCGTAGCCATAAACCATCTGGCCGTTGACAACGATACCGCTGCCCACACCTGTACCCAGGGTAATCATGATGAAGTCCTTCATGCCGCGAGCAGCGCCATAGGTCATCTCGCCCACGCCGGCAGCATTAGCATCGTTGGTCACGAGGCAAGTGATGCCAAACTTCTCTGTGATTTTCTTTGCCAGGGGTATGGGGCTGGGCCAAGGCAGGTTGGGAGCACCCTCAATCATACCAGTGTAGTAGTTGCCATTGGGCGCACCGATACCGATACCGTTGATCTTGCCCTCGGCGTCGTTGTTATTGATAAGACGAGTCACAGCCTCGTGCAGCTCATCTACATAGTCGTCAAAGTTAGAGTGCTTGCCAGTCTTGATTGAATCGCTTGCAACAACGTTGCCGCGTGCATCTACGATACCGAAAGCGGTGTTAGTGCCGCCCATGTCGATACCAATTACATAAGGTTTTGCCATGTTTTTGTAGTTTTTTTGTTTAATATTGTAAGTAAATTTTATTTCTTCACAAAGTTACGTTTTTCTGCCGCAAGTAGCAAGAGTAACGCTAAGTTTTTTTTCCCTGATTACCACTTGATAGAGAGTCGCGCGTTGATTTGGCGACGGGTGAGGTAATTGGGCACGGCATACTGGAGGTTGTTGACGTCGGTCACCCAGTAGTATCCGCTCACGTTGGAGATGTCGAGGATATTGAACACATCGACACCGAGCCATGCTTCCTTGAAATGGCTGAGCAACCCGCTCTTGGGTTTGTGCTCTCCGCCCACAAGCTGGTAACTCAAGCCCACATCGACACGCTTGTAGGGGGGCTGACGGAAGTAGCCCATGTCGCGAGACATGCTTGGCGCTGTGGTGGGGAGACCGCCGCTCAATATTCCCTTGAGGCTGAACTTGAGGCGTGGCAGCTTGGGCAGATAGTCGGTGAAGAAGATGGCAAGGCTGTAACGCTGGTCGGTGGGACGAGGCACTTTCACGCCATTGATGTTTTCTTGCGTGTTCATGAGCGAGAAACTAATCCAAGAGTCGGTCCCCTCGACAAACTGCCCGAAGAGCTTCATGTCGATACCGGCTGCATATCCCTTGCTGCTATTGAAACCCGAGTAAACCATCTTGAGGTTATCAACCTCGTAGGGGATGAGGTTGGAGAGGTTCTTGTAGTAAACCTCGGCAGTGAACTTGAAGGGACGATCCATAGCCCTGAAAGTGTAGTCACCGCCCAAGATAGCATGGATGCTGCGCTGCGACTTGATGTTTTCGTTAAGATTAATCCAAGCGTTGCCATCCTCGCCATATACATCAAAGCGGTATTCCTTGTAGAACGGAGCCTGGTAGTAGAGACCACCGGCAAAGCGCAGCGACAGGTGGTTGTTGCGCTCGGGTATGAAGCCCAGGCTGAAACGAGGCGACACGAGCGTCTCCTTGTTGAAATCCCAGTGCGACACGCGCACACCGCCATTGATTGTGAGCAGGCCCTTGTCAAGCATCACCTTGTAAGTGTCCTGCACATAGGCAGCAAAACGGGTTGAGCTCAAGTCGTGGCTTGACGACAGGTTATAGATGACGTTTACCTCCTCGGGGATGTGAGGCAGCGAGTATCCAGCCGAGTCGCGCCACTGCCACTCACGCGAGCGGTCATAGGTCTTCTCTCGGCGCATCTCCACTCCATAGGACAAGTTGTTGTTATTGATCGACGTGTTGCCTTTAAGTGCAATGTTAAACACATCTATCTTGAGGCGATTGCGGGCATGCTCATGATACTTGCCCACTCCCAGCTCGCCACCTTTGCCATCCTCACCGCTAGTACCGGCCTCGTCGAGCCAATACTCGCCGTGGATGTCGTAGGCCACAAGCTCGTTGGTCTGATAGGCCGAGCCTTGCAGCGTGAAGTCATTGCCTTTGTTGAGTTTATAGTTGAGCGACAGTGCTCCGAAATAAGTGTAGAACTTATCCTTCTCCTGTCCGTCGAAATAGACCTTGAACGACTTGGCGTTGGTCGAAGTGCCGAAACTGGTCTCGCGGCTAGCAGGAACAAATCGGTAGTCATTGATCGACACGTTGCCCAGGAACGACACGTTGAATTTCTTGCTAGGTTTATACACGAGATAGGTCTGGTAATCAAAGTACTGCGGGTCATACTCACCCTTGCTCTCCAATGAACCCAGCAACGACGAGTTGCGTTTGTATCGCGCTCCGTGCAGCATTGAGAACTTGCTGCTGCTGGCACCTATCGAGAGCGAACCACCCTGCAAGCTTGCCGAGACAGCCCCTTCAAACGCCTCGGGCTGGCGGTAGGTGATATCGAGCACACTCGACATCTTGTCGCCATACTCGGCATTGAAACCGCCGGTAGAGAAATTGACCGAGTTGACCATATCGGGATTGATCACTGAAAGTCCCTCCTGCTGTCCGCTGCTGATGAGTTGCGGGCGGTAAACTTCTATACCATTGATATACACGCTATTCTCGTCATAGCTACCACCTCGCACCATGTATTGCGAACTCATCTCGTTCTTGCTGCTCACGCCGGCCATAGTCGAGATTACGGCCTCTACACTGCGACCGCCCACACTCGGAGTGAGGTTGAGTGTTGAGACATCAACACCCTGCATGGTGTTAGTCTGCTTCTTGAACTCCGTGACCTGCACCTCGGCAAGTTCGGTTGATTTCTCGTAAAGCTTGGGATTGAGAGTCACCGAGCCCTCGGGCTTGATGAGCTGGCGCTTAACCGACGAGTAGCCCAGGCAGGAGAACTCCACCATGATGGTGTCTTGCTTGGGAACCGACAGTTCATACATACCCTTCAAGTCGGTGTTAGTTCCCAATGTGGTACCCACGACACGCACCGTGGCAAACTCTATGGGTTGTCCGGTTTCATCGACCACCTTACCTGATATCTTGACTTGCGCAAAGAGAGCCACACCCATTAAGAACATGACAACCAGCGCAGTAAGTTGCTTTATATTCATCGTTACCTTTAATCTATAGTATTATAC
>JAGHSP010000168.1 GCA_018065815.1 Candidatus Sodaliphilus limicaballi
GGGAGCATCAGCAGGTCTTTGCGCCATTTGGCTGCTGCTTCCTGGTAATCGGCGAGAGTGTATGTCAATTTTCCTGCCATGATAATATAGATTAAGGATAAAAGATGAATGATTAAAGATTGGCTTGCTTATACTTTGGGGAGCATGTTGTAGAGCGAGCGTGCGCTGTTGACCGTGTCAACAAAGTTCTCGACATCGCTCTTCTCCTCTTGTTGAGGACTCTTGCCGTTGTTCACCACGGTCGTAGTGTCCTCGCCGGGTTTTTCGCGAAGCTGGGTGACTTCGGCAACGAGATCCTGCTCACGCTGACGTGCAGCGGTAACAGCGTCCTCGATAGCCTGCATCTGTTCAACCGACAGAGTAATCTTGCCGTCGGTAGCCGCCATGTTCTCGACAGAGAGCAGGGTGCAAAGGTTTGTGAAAGTGTGCATAGTAATTATAGGTGTGTGTTGTTCAACAATATTTGGATTAGATTCTTGTTCTTGATTTTCCTGAACATCCGCAGCGGCAGCCTTGGGTTTGAAGAACTCGGCTATCGCGGCTAGGAACTTGCCGAAAGCGGACTGCTCGTCAGCCATAGGCACATTGGGGATGGGCATGCCCGCCGAAGCCATTGCAGAGGCAACAGCATCGGTGAGCTTGGGGGCGGACTCGTCCTCAAAGTCGGTGATTTCGTCCACGAAGCCCCAATCAAGTGCTTCCTTTGCAGTAAGCCATCCGCCCGCTTTCATCAAGTCAAGCAGTTCGTTAGCGGGTTTCTTGCACTTGGCAGCGTACATCTCGGCGATGTTAGCGTCAAGTTTGTCGAGGTCACGCTTGGTGGCTTTGAGGTCCTTGATGAGAGTGGCGATGTCATCGGCATTGAGGTTGCCGTACTGGAAGTACTCGCTGCTGCACTTGTGGACGAGGTACATTGCCGACGAGTCGATGCTGATGCTGCTGGCTCCGAGCGATGCGATGGTTGCCGCCGAAGCGTTCATCCCCGCGAAGTGGACTGCCACGTCACCGTGTGCCTTGAATGCCGAGGCGATGCTCAGCGCAGTGGCAAGCGAACCGCCAAGCGAGTCGATGAGCACCGACACAGGCTTCTCGCTGTTCTGGGCAAGTATGTAGTCGACGTAGTCGCGGTCGAAGTCACAGCCCCCGACATAGCCTTTCAGGTGTAGGTTATATTTCTGTTTTGCCATAGTAAATCAAATTTCTATGGCACAAAGTTATTACCCAAATAAACAAGGAGAAAAGACAAGCCCGCCACGCAG
>JAGHSP010000400.1 GCA_018065815.1 Candidatus Sodaliphilus limicaballi
CTGTGGGAGTTGAAAATTTTCTTGCGGGTAGTGTGAAAAAAATCTGAAGTAACCACACCCCCTCTTCACACAATCTCCCACAGAGACACAGAGGCCACAGAGATTTTTTAAGACATAAGATTCTAATTATTTTAACTTCTTTCAGTAAAAACCAATCTCTGCGGACACTGTGGGAGATAATAAAATTTATTCTAATTTCGGATAATTTCTTTCAGTAGAAAATCTCCGTGGGCTCTGTGCCTCTGTGGGAGTTGAAAATTTTCTTGCGGGTAATGTGAAAAAAATCTGAAGTAAGCACCCCCCCTCTTCTCACGATCTCCCACAGAGACACAGAGGCCACAGAGATTTTTTAAGACATAAGATTCTAATTATTTTAATTTCTTTCAGTAAAAACCAATCTCTGTGGGAGATATAAAATTTCTTTTAATTTCGGATAATTTCTTTCAGTAAAAAATCTCCGTGGGCTCTGTGGCCTCTGTGGGAGTTGAAAATTTTCTTGCGGGTAATGTAAAAAAATCTGAAAAAAGTAGTGAAATTTCCAATAAAAGTAGTACCTTTGTCGCTGAATTACAGATTTATGCTTAAATTCTGCTGTTGAGAATGATTGGGTGACATTTTGGTGAGCCGTGGAATGAACAAGCCCCCCAGATAGACACTGCTGATCTCCCCCGACTCGAATAGGGCATGAGTCACCGCTTTTATGGATAGGACTAAACGTAGAAACAAGACAACGTGCAGCGAGGGAAGCCCATAGCCTCCCCCGGTGGCTTTGTCTGTTTTTTGTTGCCCCTAACAAACCACAGATTAAACAGATTAAACAGATTTTTTATCAGCGTGATCTGTAGTTATTGGGCAAAAGAATATTTATTCTAATTTTGGGTAATTTCTTTCAGTTGCAAAAAAATAAATAAAAATAAATTAATAACTAAAAACAAAACATTTATGAAAAAATTACTAACTTTTCTAATGTTCTTCCTGCTAGCCACGGCCATGGCCCAAATGCAGGCAGAAACGAAGACAGTCACGTACACTGTGACATCAACAAGCAGTGTGACAGTATCTGGAACACCTCCATCAACTACTGACCCTGCCTATTCTTCAACTTACACAACGGCAAAGCAATTAACAAATGGCAACTCTATGCAATTAACTTTGTATGGTTTTTCTGATAAAAAAATCACAGGCATAACTTTGTCAATGAGATCTAATTCTAGTGGTGGGGCAGGCTATTTTAGCATGAAAGCAGGCAGCACGACTTTAGCGTCAATTGGAAGTACAAGTTCTGGGGTGAAGTTTAACGATGCAGAATGGAATGGTAGTTGGTCCACTTCGTATACCGACGTTACTCCGCAAATGACCAATAATTCATATGTTATACAACAAGCAGAAAATGTTGTGATTTTAATTGGAGCAACGGCAAATTCGTTGTACTGTCAGTCTTTTACTATTGCATATGAGGAAGGCGGTTCTGCACCTAGTTACAATGTTAATGTAGCAAGTGGTATAGTTGGTGGTACTGTAACTGCAAGTCCCACTTCGGCAAAGGAGGGTGATAAGGTTACATTGACAGCAACACCAGCTACTGGTTATGAATTCGGTTCTTGGAACATCACTCCTTCCACAGTGGAAGTTAATGCCAACAACCAGTTCACAATGCCCGCTGCTAACGTTAACGTCTCAGCGACATTTAACGAGAAAACCAAATATACTGTTACTCTTAGTGATGACAATACCCAGTTGACCGAGTCTGTTGCTGGTGAAGGTGTAACTTTGCCCACACGCAATAAAATTGGTGATTGGTCTTTTGTTGGTTGGTCTGTAACCAATGTGGCTGTTGAAACATCAACAAAGCCGACAACTATCCCAGCGGGAAACTATACGCCCACTGAAAACATTACACTATATCCTGTTTATAGCAAGTCGGAAGGAACAAGTGGTACAACAACTGCTAATGTAAATATTTCAGACTATGCTACTGCACATAGTTGGCAAGGTAGTGGTGCTGTTGCATACACAAGCATCGCAGTTGATGATAATATAACTGTTTCAACAACTGGCACAGGCAATAACGGTAAATACTATTCCGATTGGCGCCTCTACCAATCGGGTAATGGTAACGCTATCGTTACAGCTAAAGATGGTCTTGAAATCAAGAATGTGACATTTGTGTTCACAGTTTCAAACACTGGTGCATTAAAATACAACGGCAATAATGTTACTAGTGGCAGCAAGGTTGATGTAAATGAAAACTCTGCTACATTTACCGTGGGTAATAGTGGTTCTGCCACAAATGGCCAAGTAAGGGTTACAGCAATCTCGGTTGAATATGCTGGTGGTGGAAGTACAACATATATTACTACTCCTCCCACTCCTAGCGAGAAGACGCTTATCGGTATTGAAGTGAGCGGTGATGCTGAAGAACTCTGGGTAGGTGACGAATTCAACCACAATGGTATCACTGTCACTGCAACTTGGGCAGACGATTATGATAACGAAACAACCACTATAGTTACAGACGAGTGTGAATATACTGGCTATGACATGACTAAGTCAGATGTTCAAACCGTGACTGTGACATATCAAGGCGAATCAACCACGTATGAAGTGATTGTTAACACTATTGCTAATACAGAAGCAACAGCTTATACTGTTGCAAAAGCAAAAGAACTTATCAATGCTGGTAAGGGTTTGAATGTTGAGGTTTATGTCAAGGGTACTGTAGTGAGCATTCCAACCCCATGGAGTGATCAATACAACAACATAACTTACAACATCTCAGATGACGGCAAGGCTGAAAGTCAACAATTCCAATTATATCGTTGTTCAACCAACGGTGCAAACGAAGGCGATGATGTTATTGCAAAAGGTAAACTCAAGAAACATAATGAAACCTATGAGTTTGACGCTGCTAACGTCATCGTTAAGCACGACAAGGTTGCTACCCTCTCTATCGCTGACATCACAGTGGCTAAAGGCGAAGACATCAATCCCGTTGTCACTACAAATGTCACTGGCGAATATCTGATTGAATATGTATCTAACAACGAAGACGTAGTTATCGCTGTCGACGATGAGTTGGCTACAGGCTATGAGACTGGTACTGCAACAATCACCGCTACCCTCGTTGCCGATGGTTACAAGGACGCTGAGACTACATTCAAGGTTACTGTTGTAAATCCTGTAACCAAGTATGCTATCACTGTTGCTCCGATGGAGAATGGTACTGTAACCGCAAGCGTGGCTGAGGCTGCTGCTGGCGACGTGGTGACTCTCACCGTTACTCCTGCTACAGGTTATGAGCTTGACGCTCTCACCGTAACTGGTGCAAGTGGCGAGGTAAACGTTGCCGACGGCAAGTTCACCATGCCCGCCGAGGCAGTGACCGTTTCTGCTACATTTGTTGAGAAGGCTAAATACACTGTAACTATCGAGACTCCCGAGAACGGTACACTCGTGGTTAAGGACGGCGAGACTGCTCTCGAAAGCGGTGCTCAGGTTTATAAGGGTACAACGCTTACTATCGAATGTACTCCCGCTGCTGGTTACCAATATAAAAACTGGCAGTATAAAGAAGGTGAAAAGAATTGGGCAACCAGGACTACTGGCATGACTTATGAAGTCAAAGACAACGTGTCAATTCGCGCCAACTTTGAGGTTATTCCCACCTACACCATTGCATGGTATGAGGATGGTATCGAAATGCAGAAAGATGTTAATAAGCTTGACGGCGAAGCTGTAACAGCTTATGAGGTGCAAAGTGAAATCAACGGCAAGAAATTCGTTGGCAAATGGATGAAGAATGTTGAGATCATCGAGCCACAGGACGAAGTTCCCGCCTATGTAGATGCACCCACAACTGCTAATGCAACCACTGCCGGTAACTACTATGCAGTCTATGCAACCGAAACAGGTGGTCAAGGCGGCACAGGAACAACCGATGTGCTTAACTTAAACACCACTGGAGTGACAAAAGGTTCTTCTACTTATACTGACTGGAGTGGAAAAACTGCAACTTCTACTGCCGTATATGCAGGCAACAGTGCAGGCGGCAGCAATTCAATCCAGCTTCGCTCTAAAAATAGTAATTCAGGTGTTGTGACCACAACCTCTGGCGGCAACGCTACTAAGGTTGCTGTTGAATGGAATAGCGAAACGTTGGACGGTCGCACGCTGAATGTATATGGTAGCACCTCTGCCTATACAAATGCGTCAGACTTATACTCAGATGAAACGCAAGGCACTTTGATTGGTACTATTGTTAAGGGTACATCTACTGAACTTGATATTACAGGGAACTATCCTTACATTGGTTTACGTTCGGCTGCAGACGCAATGTACCTCAGCAGTATCTCTATCACCTACGGCGGTGGCGGTGGTTCTGTAACTTATAGCGGTTACACTACTCGTCCTGCCAATACTGTGAAGGTTGAGTCTATCGAGCTGAGCAACAAGACCACTGAGTTCTATGTGGATGATGAGTTTGTGAAAGCAACCGTTACTGCTCACCTTGACGACAACACTACTAAGGATGTGACCAATGTTGCTACATTCACAGGTTATGACATGACACAGGTTGGCACACAAACTGTCACTGTCACCTATCTCGACAAGACTGCAACTTACGACATCGAGGTTAAGCCTCAGGTATCAACTCCCGTGTTCAACCTTGAGCCCGGCACCTACGAAGGCACAAGCAAGAAGGTGGGTATCTCTTGCGAAACAACCGGAGCAAAGATTTACTACACAATGACCCCCGGCGTTGCCGAGCCTACACTTTACACCAAGCAGATTGATGTAACAGGCGAGACCACAATCGTTGCTTATGCAATGGTGGGTGATGGCAGTGGCAAGCGCACCAGCGAGAGCGCAACTGCCGAATACAAACTGGTAAGCGTGTTTGCTCCCGCAATCAGTCCCGAGACCAAGACTTCTAACGAACCTGTTGCTGTCACCATCACTCAAAACAGCAATCTCACAGGCGCTAAGACTTATGTCAAGATCAACAATGGCGAAGCACAGCTTTACAAAAATGCGTTTGTAGTTACTTCGACAAGCACTGTAGAGGCTTACACCGTAGCTGGCGAGAACGAGAGCGACCACGTGAGCGAGACCTACACAATCACCGCAGCTCCCACTCCTGGTGGCGAACCCATCACTGCAACAATTGTATGGGCTCCAACATCGCAACCCTCGGGTGTGAATTCTGGTTCTGCAATCAACAGTTATGATCTCCTGTGCAAGGTTACTTCAGAAGGTGCGGATTACTATGATGCTAGCAGAAAAGACGAATTGGTTCTTACAGAAATTTTAGCAGCTAACTATACTAAGTATCAAGCTCTTCGTGTAGGTTCAAGTGGACACGGAGGTACAATTACGCTTCCCATCACTCCTGCAATCAATGTACAGTCGATTACATTCAATGCTGCTCTTTATGCTGGACAAACAAACACCGAAACAATGACTGTTGCTGTGAATGGCAATCCTGTGGCCACAAAGACCATTACAACTAGCGTTGATAAGGGATTTAACGGTTTCACAATCCAAATGGATGGTACAACAACATTGAACACAATCACGTTCTCATCTTCTAACTACACTTACTTGCGTGATGTTACTATCGTTGGTACAACCGCAACTCCTGTTCCTGCAACTGGTGACTTCAAGTTGGTTACAAGTACCGATGACTTGGTAGCAGGTCGTGAATACATCGTGGTTTCTAAGCCTGGTGATGCAATTTACGGCTTGAGCATTGACAACGCCGACGCTCATGGCGTGGGTAGCGATGGAGAAGCCAAGACAACCAAGAACTGGCGTCGTGCTGAGACTGGCGTAACACTGAGCGAGAACTTCTACACTGCAAACCTTGACGAGGGCAGCAAGGTATCAGTTCTCACACTCGGCGGCAACAAGGAAACTAACGAATGGCGTTTCAACTCGGCAAACGGTTACCTCGTTAAGGGTGCAACAACCTCTGCCGAGACTTATCTGCCCCTGTTGCTCACTGCTGATAACAGCGCAAAATTCAGCGTGAACGTTCGCTTTGACAATGTGGCTGAGCTGCACTTCAATGGAGCTGATAGTGATCGTCGCATCAAGTGGTTCAGCAACCCCTCAGAGGGCGTTGACTACCCCCGCTTCGGTAACTATTCAAATGACAACAAGAACTACAGCGAGGTTTACCTCTACTGGCGTGAGGCTCAAAACGAGGTTACCCTGGGCGAACTCGAGGCTAACGGTATCGAGGACAACGACAAGGTTTACACCATCACAGATGACTTGGTAGTATTTAAAGTAGTTGGAAATACCGCTTGGGCTCACGATATGGCTAAGTCTTATGCTTACCGCGAGAACACCTATGATGCAACATGGTATGGCGGTTATAATGCCGACTCTTACACTCAGCACAACTGGGTTATGCTCACATTCCCCGAAGGTACCGATATGAATAATACGGTTGAAAACCAACAGCTGAGCAATGTGAAGGGTACTTACCACGGTCACAAGGGCGTCAGCCACGAGATCGTTGTATCTAGCTTTGATAAAGCTGCTATTGAAGAAGAAAACAGCGTGATAGCTAACACCTACAACATGGCAAGCTTCTGGGACGACAACACTTATGACTATGTAACTGTTTTGGGCAAGAACTTCTTCTTCATGAATCCCAAGATTGAGGAGGTTTGCCACATCACCGAGGCTGTGTGGAACGGCACTGGTTTTGTGGTTCCTGCTAACCAGACTGTTGAAGAAGTTCATCTCAACTCTGGCGACCTCAAGGGTGGCGTGAAAGTCAACTGGGCATACAATGACGGAGGCGCACCTGCCAAGATCGGTGCAGACCGCTATACCTTCCTTGCTGTTGTAACCAAGAATGCTTCGGCTCACGCAGCTGGTGGTGCTGGCGCTCCTGCTAAGGTTGCTCCTTCAGACTGTGGACTAACTGACTACGTGGTCTATCCTCTCAACTTTACTGTAACTAGCAACATCGTTACTGAGGTGAAGGATGTTGACGTTGCTGGCCGTGAGGTTAAGAGCGTGCGCTTCTACGACATTGCTGGTCGTGCTCGCAGCGAGGCTCAGCCT
>JAGHSP010000105.1 GCA_018065815.1 Candidatus Sodaliphilus limicaballi
ACCAAGAATCACGCTTACAGCACGAGAGATTGGGGTTTTGGATTTATTGTCAAGAGGGTTAAGCAGTAAAGATATTGCTGAAAAATTATTCATCTCGTCAAACACGGTTGAATATCACCGCAAACAACTCTTGCGTAAGACCGAATCAAAGAATGTTGCACAGTTGATAGGGTATGCTTTTCGAAAGAGAATCTTGAGCTAACAATCTCGGATCTATTTAATAACCCCACATCAATAAAGGCAAACTACAATCAAAAAAATTCATGGGGATGTGTCAAAATCATGACACATCCCCATTTTTAGTGGTTATCAAGATTCACTAGTTACTTGAAATATTGCTTCATCTTGGCCTTGACGCGCGGGGCGAGCATGATGAGCGTGAACATTGTGCACAATGCCATGCCGGCAAAGGCGAGGTCCATGAAACCTACCAGGGCATCGAGGGGTATCACCGCGGCGATGAGGATGGTGGCGAGGTAGAAGTAGTTATACTTGCTGGCATGCTTCGCGCCAAATAAGAAGTTGGTGCACTTCTGTCCGTAGTAGGAGTAAGAGAACATGGTGCTGAATGCAAAGAAGAACACGATTGCCATGAGCAGGTATTGTCCGTAGGGGAGCAGATTGCCGAACGAGTTGAGCGCAATGTACAGTCCCTTCACTCCGTCCACGTGGTAGTTCCCGGCGATGATGATGGGGATAGCGGTGAGCGTGCACACAAAGCCAGAGTCGATGGCAGGACCGAGCATGGCGATGAGGCCCTCGCGCACGGCGTCGTTGTTGCGTGATGCTCCGTGCATCATCGATGCTGTACCCACGCCGGCCTCGTTGACAAATGCGGCACGGCGGGCGCCTGTGAGTGCCACGAGAGTGAATCCGCCTATCTCGCCTTCGGGAGTGAACGCTCCCTGGAATATTGACTTGAACACGCCGGGAAGAAGTTCAATGTTCATCACCATGACCACGGCAACGAGAATGAAGTAGAGCACTACCATCAGCGGGACGATGCGTGACGCGAACTGCGCGATGCGCTTGATGCCGCCGAGCAGCACAAAGCCCACAATGATGATAATGGCCACGCCCATGCCGAAGCGCAATCCCACTGTGTTCTCTATGCCCATGGGCGAGGTGAACACCGTGGTGATGCTCTCCACGAGCTGGTTGGCCTGGGTGAAGCACAGCGTGCCGAAGAGACCGAAGGCGGCAAACGTCATGGCAAGCGGTTTCCACTTCTTGCCCAGGCCCTCGGTGATGATATACATGGGGCCGCCCTGCACTTCGCCGGCGCTGTCCTTGCCTTTATACATGATTGAAAGCGTGCCCTCGAAGAACTTGGTGGTCATTCCCACCAGCGCGCTCACCCACATCCAGAAGATGACGCCGGGACCGCCTATCGACAGCGCGATTGCCACGCCGGCAATGTTGCCCATGCCCACGGTGGCAGCGATAGCGCTGAGTAGAGCCTGTACCGAACTGATCTGGCCAGCTTCCTTGCCGCTGTCCTGTGCCTGCTTGTTGCGTAGCGCCTTGATGGCCTTGGGCAGTTTGGTGACCGACACTGCCCCCGAATATATAAAGAGGAAAAGACCACCGCCTATGAGCAACAGGAATTCCGGATAACCGCACACGTAGTCGCTGGCGTCGATGATCCATTGACCCAAACTTTCAAGAAAATCGTTCATTTTTTAGCTTTTTTAGTCCAAATAGGAGTGCAAAGGTAGTGAAAATTAACGAAAAACGAAAGAAAACTCTGCGGTTGTAAACTTTTTACCGCGGTTTTTTGCCGGAATATCATTGATTTCAGTAATATCAGTGTTGTCCAGGAGGTGAATGTGGAAGAATTTTAGTATCTTTGCCATTGATAACTGAAAAGAAAGAAAAACTTATGATACTAGAAGTGTGCTGCGGAGATATCGCGAGTGTGCATGCTGCCAGTGCGGGCGGCGCGCAGCGCGTGGAACTGTGTTCTCGTCTCGACCTTGACGGGCTGACTCCTGCCGAGGAGATGGTGCGCGAGGCACGAATGGTGCCGGGCTTGCGGCTGCATGTGCTCATACGCAGCCGCGAGGGCGACTTTGTGTATAGCCGCGAGGAGGTTGAGGAGATGGCCAGGTCGGTGCAGATGGCGCGCAGGCTGGGTGCCGATGGCGTGGTCATCGGTGCGCTCACCCAGGCGGGCGATGTGGATGTGCCTGCCGTGCAGAGGCTCGTGAGCGAGGCTCGGGGCATGCAGGTGACGTTTCACCGGGCGTTCGACGTGTGCCGCAATCCGCAAGAGGCTCTGGAACAGATCATTGCTCTGGGGTGCCACCGCATCCTCACTTCGGGCCAGGCACCGAGCGCGCTGGAAGGCGTGCCCATGCTCGGCCAGCTGGTGAAGCAGGCTGCCGGACGCATCATCATCATGCCCGGAGCTGGCGTGAACGAGATAAATGCCAAGCACATACTGGACGCAACAGGCGCCCGGGAAATCCACGGGTCGTTGCGCTCGCCGCGAGAGGACGGGGTGCTGGTCACTGATTCAAGAAAAGTTAGTACTATTATGAAGAAGATATTAGTTTGCCTTGTTGCAATGTTAGCGATGTCAGGCAGCTCGCATGCCAGCGAGGTGTCAAAGTATATGGACTTCCTCTACGCCAACATGGCGTTGCCCGACAGCACCGACTATGACCGCGCGTTCTATGAGCGCAACATCGAGAGTTCGTTGCAGGCACGCGAGGAGATGCCCTGGGGCAAGATTGTCCCCGAGCGTGAGTTCATGCACTTTGTCCTGCCCGTGCGCGTGAACAATGAGAACATGGATTCGTGCCGCTGGGTGTTCTACCGCGACCTGCGCGACAGGGTGAAAGACCTGACTATGGCCGATGCAATCCTTGAAGTGAACCACTGGTGCCACGAGCGCGTGACCTACACGCCCAGTGACGGACGCACATCGTCGCCCCTGGCAAGCATACGCACCGCCTATGGCCGTTGCGGCGAGGAATCTACGCTCCTGGTTGCTGCCCTCAGGGCGGTGGGAATCCCTGCCCGCCAGGTTTACACTCCACGCTGGGCACACACCGACGACAATCACGCATGGGTCGAGGCGTGGGCCGACGGCAAGTGGCATTTCCTGGGAGCCTGTGAACCAGAACCCGTGCTTGACCTGGGATGGTTCAACGCTCCGGCATCGCGTGGCATGCTCATGCACACCAAGGCATTCGGCAAGTATGACGGCCCCGAGGAGAAGATGCTTGAAACAGCTTGCTACACCGAGATTAACGAGACACAGAACTATGCCCCCGTGGCTCCCGCAACTGTTGTGGTGACCGACAGGAACGGACGCACTGTGGCAGGTGCGCCGGTAGAGTTCAAGATATACAACTATGCCGAGTTCTACACCGTGTCGCGCAAATACACCGACGAGCGAGGCATCGCCACATTGCAGGCTGGCATGGGCGACCTCGTGGTGTGGGGCTGCAAGGATGGTTACTTCGGCTTTGAGCGCTGCCATGTGGCCGACGGCGACACCACCCGTCTGTGCCTTAACATTCCCACCGACTTCAAGGAACCGCTGACATTTGACATCACCATCGTTCCGCCCGTTGAGCGCAACACCTTGCCTCCCGTCACCGACGAGCAGCGCAAGCGCAACAATGACCGCCTGGCGAGCGAGGATGCCATGCGCAACGCCTATGTGGCGACGTTCGACACCAGCACGCCGCTGCTCACCGCGTCGCGTGGCAACCATGCCGTGATACGCTCGTTTGTTGAAGCCACAGGCGACACTGCGCTGCTGTGGACACTGTCGGCCAAGGACTTGCGCGATGTGCCCATGGATGTGCTCACCGACCATCACAGCAATGCGCCCGAGCGTGCCAGCTATCTCTCGGTGGAGCTTTACGACAAGTATGTGCGTTGCCCGCGTGTGGCAGGCGAGATGCTCACGCCCTACCGCCGTTACTTCCTTGACAATATCCCCGCCGTGCAGCGCGAGCAGTGGTGCAACAGCCCGCAGCAACTGGTCAAGTGGGTGGCGCAGAACATTGCCATCGACGAGGTGCGCAATCCGCAGCACCTGCGCATGCGCCCCATGGGCGTGTGGAAGCACCGCACCACCGACGCTGTGTCGCGCGACATCCTGTTTGTGGCTCTGGCACGCACCTGCGGCGTGGCGGCACGCATCGATGGCGTGACGGGCAAAGTGCAGTATATGAATGAGAAATGCGAGTGGATTGACGTGGCGTTTGGCAAGGACGATGCCGCACAGGCGCAGCAAGGCACGCTGCGGGCCCACTATAAGGCTCAACCATGGCTCGAGAACCCCAAGTACTACATCCATTTCACCGTGTCGGCGTTGAAAGACGGTTTCCCCTCGCTGCTCAACTATGACGACAACGACACCTACGACAACACCTTCAAGCAAGGCCAACGCCTGGACACTGGCGCTTACGTGATGATAAGCGGCACCCGCCTGGCATCGGGCTCGGTGCTGGCGCGCGTGCTCCTCACCCGTGTGAACGAGAATCAGGAGACTGTCGCCGACCTTGAATTGCGCCAAGCGTCACACGAGCTGCAAGTGATAGGCAACTGCAACAGCGGCCTGCTACTCGACAAGACCGGCCGCGGGTTCTTTGCCGCTGCAATCATCGCTCCCAGCAACGAACCCACCAACCACATCCTGCGCGACATCTCGCTGCGGCGCGCCGACCTCGAGGCTTGGGGACGCCCCATCGTGCTGATGTTCCGCAACGAGGACGAGGCGCAGCGTTTCCGCAAGGAGGACTTCCCCCAGCTGCCCAGCACCGTGATGTGGTGTGTCGATACCGACGGCGCAGTGGAGAAAGACATACGCGAGCAGATGCATGTGGCGCCCGACGCTCCGCTGCCGGTGGTGTTCATAGGCGACACATTCGACCGCGTGGTGTTCTTCTCGCAGGGCTACACCATCAACATGGGAGACCAGCTGATGAATGCTGTCAACAAACTGAAAACAAAATAAATAAGATATGAAAAGGATAATTCTTGCTTGCGCGGCTTGTTTTTTCAGTCATTTCAGTGGCAGGTTTTACTTATTCAATTATTTTTCTTACTTTTGCACCATGAAACAAATAATACTAACCATTAATGCAAAAAGATTATGATGCAGATCAAACGTTTATCTCTGTTATGCCTTATTATTATTGCTGCAGTTTCGTTCAACTCTTGCTCTGATGATGAACCTGCCACTCCACAGTATATCGACTATGAGTATGGAATTGAAATTCTAGAAGGATACACTCTTATCTATGACATTTCCTGCACTTACACCAACATTTTCACCAACGAAGTAGAAACAAAAACTGTGGGTAATCTGGGTGAGAGCGTGTTCTCTGGGCTTGGCAAAGAAAAGCCCAAGGCCAAGGAATTCATGCTCAAAGTCGTAGGTAAACTCAAACCTAACGCCAAAGAACTTGTTGAAGAAGCCATCGCAAAGCATAAAACATTTCCAATCGGCTTCAAGTGCCGCGGCAAGGCGTATGTTTACTCTGATCCTGAATGCACTAACTTTGTAAAGGAACTATTCTCTTTTCATGAAAGTTCAGAGTTAATCGAGATTGATGCCGATCATCTGGAGTACTACATAGACAAATACCCCACAATCGAAATCTGCGAGATTCACAAGCCCATTAAATAAGGAATTAGTGGACGAAAATGTGTATTTTCGCAAAAAAAATTCAAAACACCTATAATAAAACATGAAAAAGATTGAAATAAACATTCCCTCGACCGAGGCCTTGCAGGAGGCTGCACGCGAGTTCATGGCAGCGATGGGCGACTACACCGTCTTTGCTTTCTACGGGCAGATGGGTGCCGGCAAGACCACTTTCATCAACGCACTGTGCCGCGAGCTGGGCGTGGTGGAGGATGTGACCAATTCTCCCTCGTTTGCTATCATTAACGAGTATCGCAGCGACACCACGGCCGAACTCATCTACCACTTCGACTGCTATCGCCTGGAAAACGAGGAGGAAGCAATAGAAATAGGCACCGAGGACTACTTTGACTGCGGTGCTGTGTGCCTCATCGAGTGGCCCGAGCGCATCGAGGGACTGCTGCCCGACGACACCGTGGACGTGAACATCACCGTAAACGACGACGAGAGCCGCACAATGACCCTGACACTGCCAGAATAAAGGTTTAAAAGTTTAAAGGTTTAAAAGTTTAAATTCGAGATTTCGAGTTATCGAGTTATCGAGTTATCGAATTATCGAATTATCGAATTATCGAATAATCGAATAATCGAAAATCCCCCCCAAAAAACAATGCCTAGATATATCCTGCTGCACGAGACTGCATCGACCAATACTTATCTCAAAAGCGTGGCCTCTGCCTTGCCCTCCGGAACTGTGGTCTATACCCACAACCAGACGGCGGGACGCGGACAGCGAGGCAACTCGTGGGAGGCCGAGCCGGGCAAGAACATCACCATGTCGATGCTCATCAAGAATCCCGCCGTGGCTGTGGCACAGCAGTTCTACATCAGCGAGGCGGTGGCTGTGGCCATTGCCCGCGTGCTCAACCGCTATGTGCCTGGCTTCCGGGTAAAGTGGCCCAACGACATATATCACCGCGACCGCAAGGAGTGCGGCATTCTCATTGAGCACGTGCTGGCTGGCGGAGGAATAGCCCACACCGTGATAGGCGCCGGCATCAACATCAACCAGACCGAGTTTTTGAGCGATGCCCCCAACCCCGTGTCGCTGGCACAGCTCACAGGCAATCAGCACGACGTGGAGGCAGTGATGCGCGAGGTGTGCGAGGAGATAGAGCGCCTGTGCCAGTTCACGCCGCAGTCGTGCCAGCAGTTGCACGAGGAATTCCTGTCAATGCTCTACCGCGGCGACGGCAAGGACTACACATTTGCCTTGCCCGACGGCACCCAGTTCCAGGCCGCGATACACAACGTGCTTCCCGACGGCACCTTGCAGCTGCGCACCCCTGACGGCACCGTGACAAGCTACCTGTTCAAGGAAGTAAAGCACGTGATAGGCAACAACACGCTGTAACCCCGCAAAAACTAGATAAAAGGGACGGTTCTTTTTATCTAGTTTTTTAAAAATTGACATTACTAAACGAATAAAAACGAAGATGAATATAGCAGTATATTGCAGTTCGCGCGACGGACTGCCTCAACACATCGAAGACATCGCCGTGGCCCTGGGACAGTGGCTGGGCAAGAACGGTCACACGCTGGTCTATGGCGGCGTGCATGCCGGACTCATGCACACCGTGGCACAGGCCGCCCACGACAGTGGCGCCCGCGTGGTGGGCGTGGTGCCCGAGTGCTTCAAGCACCGTCTCGACAAGGTGGTCGATGAACCCATCTACACCCATGACCTCAACGACCGCAAGGCCGAGATGTATAGCCGCAGCGACCACTTCGTGGTATTGCCCGGCGGCATAGGAACTATCGACGAGTGGGTAGCCACCCTGTCGCAGATCACCGTGGACCAGTCGCCGCGACGCATCGTGGTGATGAACCTCGACGGCATGTATGACCACACAGTGAAGCAGCTCGAGGCAAGCAGCAAGTCGCTCTTTGCACGCGTGGGCAACATGCTCGACATCTCCATCATCACAACCACTTCGCAACAAATGATAGAAGCACTAGAAACATTATGAAAAGCAAAGTATATACCCTCACCGGCGACAAGGGCACCACATCGCTCGTGGGCGGGCAGCGCGTGGACAAGGACAACATGCGCGTCGAGGCCTACGGCACTGTCGATGAACTCAACTCACACATCGGATTGCTCGCCAGCCTGCTGCGCGGACATTGCGACGAGACCACAGCCGCAACGCTGTTCAAGGTGCAGAACCGCCTGTTCAACCTGGGCGCTTACCTCGCCACCGAGACCGACGATGCCGCGAGTCCGGTGTATGGTTTGAGCGACGACGATATCAAGGGCATCGAGGCACGCATCGACGAGATGGACGCCACATTGCCCCCCATGCGCAGCTTCATCCTGCCAGGCGGGTGCCACAGCGCGGCCCAGGCCGACGTGTGCCGCACCGTGGCAAGACGTGCCGAGCGGCGTGTAATCACGCTGGCGCACAATGCTCCGGTCAACCCGCTCGCACTGCAATATCTGAACCGATTGAGCGACTTTTTCTTCATCTTGTCGCGATATATCAATGTTCAGAATGATTTTAGTGAAATTTTTTGGGACAAGAATGTGTAAATTCAGAATAAAATGTTATCTTTGCGCCCACATTTTTGAATTAACAACTTAAAATTTATATAAAACTATGTATTGGACACTAGAACTTGCTACAAAGCTTGAAGATGCACCATGGCCCGCAACCAAGGACGAGCTCATCGACTATGCAGTGCGCAGCGGTGCACCCCTCGAGGTGATTGAAAACCTACACGAGATTGAGGACGAAGGCGAAAGCTACGAGTCAATCGAAGACATCTGGCCTGACTACCCCAGCACCGACGACGATTTCTTCTTTGACGAAGAAGAGTATTAATACTTCGACAAAGAAGATTATTAAAAATATAAATCCGCACCCAAAACAATGGATGCGGATTTTTATTTATACAAAAGAATTAGGATTGCTTTCTTCTTTTATCCGAAGAAGAAAAAGAAGAAGCATGCTGCCCATTTCATGTTCACGCCTTTGGCATGACCTATGGTGCGGTAGCTGCTGTCTTGCACTGTGCCGTCGCTCTTGATGTGGCCCACGGTGCGGTAGCTGCCGTCCTGCACTGTGCCGTCGCTCTTGATGTGGCCTATGGTGCGGTAGCTGCTGTCCTGCACGGTGCCGTCGCTCTTGATGTAGCCCGTGGTGCGGTAACTGCCGTCTTGCATTGTCTGGGCATAGGCAGATACTCCGCCTGCAACTGCCAGCAACATGAACACGGCAATAATATATCGCTTGATTGTCTTCATAAAATGCTTTTTTTTAGTTTAATAGAACCGGGAAAACGGTCAGTCCACGATGAGCATAGCGTCGCCGTAGGCACCGAAGCGGTATTTCTCCTCGACAGCCACGTTATAGGCCTTCATCACTTGCTCGTAGTCGCCGAAGGCTGCGGTGAGCATGAGCATCACCGAGTAGGGCATGTGGAAGTTGGTGATGAGCGCGTCGCATGTGGTGCAGTCGTAGGGCGGGAAGATGAACTTGTTGGTCCATCCGTCGTATCCCTTGATGTGTCCGTTCATGCCCACGGTGCTCTCCATGGCGCGAAGCACTGATGTGCCCACGGCGCATATCTTGTTGCCGTTGTCGCGCTTGAAGTTCACCTTGCGTGCGAGTTCGTCGCTCACGAGCATCTGCTCGCTATCGACGCGGTGCTTGGTGAGGTCTTCCACGTCGATGTCGCGGTAGGTGCCCAGGCCGATGTGCAGTGTGAGGAACTCTGCCTCCACGTCGCGTATCTCCATGCGGCGCATGAGCTCGCGAGAGAAGTGCAGGCCGGCTGCGGGGGCCACGACAGCGCCTTCGTTGACGGCGAAGATGGTCTGGTAGCGCTCGGCGTCATCCTCTTCTACCTCGCGGTCGATGTAGTAGGGCAGGGGTGTAGCGCCCAGTGCATAGAGGTTCTCCTTAAATTCGTCGTGCGGACCGTCGTAGAGGAAGCGCAGTGTGCGTCCGCGAGAGGTGGTGTTGTCTATCACCTCGGCCACCATCGAGTCGTCAAGGCCGAAGTAGAGTTTGTTGCCTATGCGTATCTTGCGGGCGGGTTCCACGAGCACGTCCCACAGCTTGTGGTCGCTGTTGAGCTCGCGCAACAGGAACACCTCGATGCGCGCGCCAGTCTTCTCTTTGTTACCCATCAGTTTGGCTGGAAAGACCTGGGTGTTGTTGAACACCATCAAGTCAAACGGGTTGAAATAGTCAAGCACATCCTTGAACTGTCGGTGCTCGATTTCGCCTGTGGAGCGGTGGAGCACCATCAGTCTTGATTCGTCACGATTTTTTGCAGGGTGTAGTGCAATGAGTTCTTCGGGCAACTTAAAGCCGAATTCTGATAACTTCATAAGTCTGTATTATTTTTGTTTTGTTCTTTTTTTTCTTGTCTTTTCTTGCGTGCTGCATTGAGTATGGCAGCGCGCTTGCGGTTGGCGATGCGCTCGCGCTCGAGCAGTTCTTGCTCGGCTTGCTCGGCACTCACCATCTCTTCGGTCTCGAGCCTGCCGAGGATGCCGTCGAGCGTCTCGCACTGCTCCACCCTCACGTCGCCCACCTGTGTGCGTCGCAGTCCGTAGAGGTGCGCTCCGCTGCCCAGCGCTGTGCCTATGTCGCGTGCCAGGGCGCGGATGTAGGTGCCCTTGCTGCACACCACTCGCAGCACGAGTGTGGGCTCGGCGGGCAGCCCGCATTCCACCACTTCGATCTCGTCGATCACAAGGGTCTTGGCCTTGATTTCCACATCCTTGCCTTTGCGGGCAAGCTTGTAGGCTGGCTTTCCGTCAACCTTGCATGCCGAGAATGCCGGTGGCACTTGCTCGATGCTGCCAGTGAACTGCTCCTTGAGCACCTGCTCCACCAGCTCGCGGGTGATGTGCTCCCAGGGATAGGTGGCATCGACCTCGGTCTCCATGTCGTAGGACGGTGTGGTCTCGCCCAGGCGCACCCAGGCGGTGTATTCCTTGACTCCTGCCTGCAATTCCTCGATGCGCTTGGTCATGCGCCCGGTGCACACGATGAGCACGCCGCTCGCCAGCGGATCAAGCGTGCCGGCGTGGCCCACGTGGATGTTCTTGCGGTCGAGACGGGTGCGCAGCCTGCCGCGCACTTGCTTCACCACGGCAAACGAGGTCATCTCCAGTGGCTTGTCGATGTAGAATATTTCGCCTTCGATAGGATTGAGCATGTATATACTTTTATATTACAGGACGTATATATTACAGGACGTAGTTGAGAACAATAGCCGCAACGGCTGCAATCACGCAGTAGCCGGCAAAGTAGATGAGTTTGCCCTTCTTGACGATGCTTATCATCCACTTGCAAGCCAGGCATCCGCTCACAAAGGCTGCGACAAACCCCACGATGAGTGGCAGCAGCTCGATGTTGCCAAACGCCTCCTCACCCTTGACAGCTTTGAGTACGTCGAGCAGGCCCTCGCCCAGAATGGGCGGGATGACCATGAGGAATGAAAACTGCGCCAGCGATTCTTTCTTGTTGCCCAGCAGCAGACCTGTGGCAATGGTGCTGCCTGAACGAGACAGACCGGGCATCACAGCCACCGCCTGTGCAAGGCCTATGATGAGAGCGTCTTTCCAACCGATGTTTTCCTTCACGCGGGGCTTAGCATAATAGGAGAATGCTAGCAGCGCCGCAGTGACCATGAGCATGATGCCCACAACGAGCAGCCCTTCGCCGAAGATGTTCTCAACATAATCCTTGAAGAACACGCCCACGATGCCCACGGGCACCATTGAGATGAGGATGTTGATGAAGTAGCGCATCTCGTCGTTCATCTTGAATTTGAAGATGCCGGCAAGCAGCCAGCTCACTTCTTTCCACAGTATCACCAGCGTGCTGAGCACAGTTGCCACATGCACCATCACGGTAAATGCAAGATTCTCCTCGCCGTTGATGCCGAACAAGGCTGACCCTATGGCCAGGTGGCCGCTGCTACTCACGGGAAGATACTCGGTGAGACCCTGAAGCACGCCCAGGATAAGAGCTTGTAACCAGTCCATATCTTTACTTCAATTCCTCGTTTTTGTCTCTCTTCCTGAAAATGATAGCAAATGCCATGAGCACGAAACCCGCAAAGGAAATCATCGGGCCCACAACGGTGCGTGTGCTGTTGAAGATGTCGTAGTTGAACGTGTCGCCCTCGTTGGCGCTGCCAGCCATGAGGTAGAACCCCACGATGATGAGCAAGGCACACACTGCCATGAGGATAAAGTTGATTTTACCCAGGGGCATTTTCATGCCCTCTTGTTTGTTGGTTTGTTTTAATTCAGTTGCCATTGTCTTTTAACTGTATGATTTCTTTACTATTTTCAAATGCAAGTATGCATCACACACCTTGCCCCAAAAGCGCAAAATATGCAATTTCGGTGCAAAGTTACAATCTCAAAAAGCGTTTGTCAACCTTTTTAATGTTTTTTTACTATTACGGTAACTATTCAGCAATGGAACTCCCCGCGCGGATCTCACGGATAACGCAGAGGTTATTATTTTAGTACATCAAAGAAGCTGGTGCTAATTCGTTGTCCGGTAGGATAATATTTGAATACCCCCACAGCCGATGTAGTGGCGGCGGGGGTATGGTATCAACAAGCGGACGGCAAATTCATTCGGCAAGGATGTTGTCGATGAGTGTCAGCTCTTCCTGGGTGAAAGGAGCCACGTGCAGTGCGGTGAGGCTGTCCTTGAGCTGGTCCACGGTGCGGGGACCCACGATGACCGATGTCACCTTATCGCGGCGCAGCAGCCATGCCGTTGCCATCTGAGCCAGCGTATTGCCGCGCTGCTGTGCCAGGTCGTTGAGCTTCACAATCTTGTCGTGGATAGCATCTACATCGGCCTTGCTCACGGCGTTGCCCAGCGCAGCGCGAGAGTCGGCGGGAATGCCGTGCAGATACTTATCGGTGAGCAGACCCTTCATGATGGGCGAGAACGCGGTGAACGCCATGCCATGCTCCTTGCAATACTGCAAGTGGCCGTCCTCTGGCTCACGGCACAGCATGTTGTACTTGCCCTGGTAAATCACGGGGTGCACATCGCGCGCCTCGAGATACTCGACACACTGCGCGAGCTTCTCAACGGGGTAGTTGCTCAGTCCCACGTAGAGCGCCTTGCCGGCACGCACGATGTCAACCAGCGCCTGCATAGTCTCCTCAATGGGAGTCACGCCGTCGTAGCGGTGAGAGTAGAAGATATCGACATAGTCCAGGCCCATGCGTTGCAGACTCTCGTCGAGGCTGCCCATGAGCATCTTGCGCGACGAACCGGTGCCATTGGGGCCAGGCCACATGTCATAGCCCGCCTTGCTGGTGATGATCATCTCGCGGCGGTGGGGCATGAAACACTGCTTCATCATCCGGCCGAAGGTCTCCTCGGCAGCGCCAAAGGGAGGACCGTAGTTGTTGGCGAGGTCAAAGCAGAAGATGCCGTGGTCAAAGGCATACATCATCTTGTCGAGCGAGTCGCCATAGGTGTTGTAAGCACCAAAGTTCCACCAGAAACCCAGCGACATCTCGGGCATGACAAGACCACTGCTGCCCATGCGACGAGTAGGCGTAACCCCCTCATAACGACGCGGATCGGCAGTATAATTCACTCTAATACGTTCAATATCCTTCATAAGATTTCAATATTTGGTTTTTCAAACAGGATTGTCTA
>JAGHSP010000011.1 GCA_018065815.1 Candidatus Sodaliphilus limicaballi
TTCTATATTTTCTAGCGGTTCTAGAATTTCCGGGTTCTCGGGGACTGGTTCTGGTTCATGCTCGGGCTCGGGTTGCTGCACGGGTTCTTCGGCGTTGAGAAGTGCCTCGACTTCGTCGGGGGTGTGGCCGGCATCGCTGAAGATAAATCGTTTGAGCTCACGGGCGTGGCGGGCGGTGACTACACCGTCCTTCTCCATCTGTCTCACTCGGTTAAGCAAGTCTTGTCTTATCTCGTCCATGTGTGGGATGTCTTTTGTGTTTGTTAGGCAAAAGTACATCAATTATGCAACACTAGCAAGAAAATGATGTAATTTTCTTTAAGGAGGGTTCTGTGAGGAGCCCGCTTTACTTGACTTCTTCGATGGAATGAATGCCGTCGCGGTTGATTGCCACGCGGAATCGTTGCAGCGTGGTGTTTCCGTCGTAGGCAAGTTGCAGCACGATGTTGACGTAGTAGAGTTTGTCGCACATCACCTTGCCCACGGTTCCGTCGTTGCGCATCACCTGCCTCATCACGCGCGGGTTGTCGGCCTTTTTGAGGAAGGTGTTGACGTTGAAGCGTATGATGTCGTTGATGCCGGCGGTCTCATAGGCGTTGGTGCCGTTGAGCTTGTCGCGGTTGATGTGCACAGCCATGCGGTAGAGCAGGATGTTCTCGTCGCTCACGCGGTTCTCGGCTTCAATTAGCCGCTGCGTGTAGCGCACCCGCTTCACTTCCTGCGGCAGCTTATTGCTCGAAATGAAGTCCATGCCTTCCTTGATAGAACCTATCTTCTCGTCCTTGATGAGGATGTCGGCCTTGTTGTCGAAGAACTTGCTGCCTATGCGGTGGGCAAAGTAGTAGCGCGAGAGTTCCTTGATGCGGTCCTTGATCATGTAGCTGATGACGAGCACCACGAAGAATGGCAGGGTGAAGTTGCCAAAGAGCTGCTGGAAGTGGAAGCTCACCACCGTGGCAAACATCATAGCCAGGCCGGCGGCGATGCCCAGGTAGAGCTGCTCGACAAACTTGCCGTCTTTTCTCTTGGGCACGTCGAGGAAGAGGTCGCTATCCACATATTTTTTGAGCACGCTGTGACGGAACACCACGTTGCGGTTCCCCTTGGGGTCGTCCTCTTTGAGGTTGGCGTAGTGTCGGCTGTCGCGATAGCGGTTCTCGGCTGTGATGCACTGTTGCAGCGGTGCAACGCTCATGCCCTTGTCATGCATGTGGGCCAGCAATGCGGTGCAGTAATATTGCATCATGTTGCTCAGGTACTCGTCGCCATAGCGGTAGTAGCTCATCATCTCGTCGGTGATGGTGGGCTGGCTGATGACCAGGCGCAATTCGCGGTAATGTTGCAGCACTGTGGTGTAGTCCTTCACATAGTTCTGGCACAACTGGCTGGTCTCCTCGGGGTGCCCGTTGTGGTGCATGATGTAGTTGCATGCATCGCGTGCCGCGCTGTGGGTGATGGCGGCAAACATCTTGATCTGGTACTCATACTCGCGAGTAGCAGTACGTGTGGGAGCCGATGCCAGCGCGTTGAATGCGTCGCGCAGCTTGCACAAGGGAATGGCGTCGCCGTTCACGATGTCGTGAAGCAGGAACTTGGGGGTGATGAGGCGCACATTGCTCTTGATGTCCTGGTAGAACTGGCTCTTGGGGTAGGTTTCCTTGTTGATGTCGAGGCTATTAGGCACAAAGAACCACATGTAGGCCGAAAAATCGTTGTTTTTCAGTTTGCGGCGAGTGACAAAACTCGTCTTGAACTCAATAGAGTAGTTGTCGTGAATCTTTGTGTTAACCTCAATCATTTTTAATTAAAAGTTTAAGAGTTTAAAAGGGACTTCGAGAAATCGATATTTCGATAATTCTTTTTAATCTCTGATCTCTGATCTCTGATCTCTAATCTCTAATCTCTTAGAAACCCGGGGTGATGCCCATCCAGTTGTAAACTGTTGCACCCCATACGAGCAGCAGTAACCAAGAGAATACCATCATAAACATACCAAACTTAAACGCGTCGGTCATGCTGTAATGGTTAGTGTTGTAGAGCAGTGCGGCGGGCTTGCTGTTGAACGGCAGCACGTACACGTGGTTGATGAGTGCTGTCATGGGCAGCGACAGAGACATGGGGGGCAGGTTGAAACGCTTCTCCACACCCAGGGCAATGGGAATGAACACCATGGCACGGATGGTCTTGGACTCGAAGATGAGAGCCGAGAACATCATGATGCCGGTGAAGATCACATACAGGGTCCAGAACGACGTGTCGTTACCTATGCCCATTGAGTTGAAAGTGGCGTTGACCATGGTGCTGGGCAGGTCGGTGGCGTTGAGACCACTTCCCAGGGTGTAGGCACCGGCCGAGAAGAGCATGAGATGCCAGGGAATGTCCACGTCGTTCCACTTCACTACTCCCACGCCGGGAAGCAGGGCAAGGATGGCACCGATGAGTGCTACCATTGTTTCGTCGATATCGTGGAAAGTGCCCTTGGTGGTCCACAGGACGAGCACGAGCATGAAGATAGCTACTGACTTCCACTCCTCGAAGGTCATCTTGCCCATGGCGTCAAGTTCCTTGCGCAGGCGGTCAAGACCTCCGGAAATCTGTGGTACTTGCTCCTCTTTCTTCATGGGGAAGAATATATACATGCCGGCAAAGACGCCCACGATGAGGATGATGAGGCTCATGGGGGTGATGGCTGCCAGCCAGTCTACATAGCCAAAACTGCTACCCTCAAAAAAGCCGAGGATGAGTGATATAGCGAGCAGGTTGGCACCGGCACCGGTAAGGAATGATGTGGCACCGATGTTTACCTGAAACAGATTCTGGATAACGAGGTTGCGGCCAAAGTTGTTGCGGTCACCATTAGAGGCGCCGTAGATGGCACACACTACCATGAAGATGGGCAACAGGATGGTTGCCTTTACTGTCGTTGCGCTGATGAATGCCGAGAGAATTAAGTTGATGATGAGGAAACTCCACAGCACACCCTTGGCGCTCTTACCGAACTTGATGACGAAGGCCAGGGCCATGCGCTTGGCAAACTGGGTCTTCACCAGCATGCTTGCCAGTACAAATGACAGGATATTCAGCCACATCACAGGATGGCCCAGCTGGTTGAGGGCCGTCTTTTGTGCTGTCACTCCAAACACCACTGTGGCAAGGATGATGAGGAGCGATGTGAGGTAATTAGGGATGGCCTCGGTGAGCCACAGGATGATGCCGGCGGCAAATATTGCCAGCATGGCATAGTTGGCCTTGATAAAGGCATCGGGACCGATCTCGTCAAGGCGCTTCTGGGCAGCCTCGGCCAGGCCTGCGGTGTCAAGGCCGTCAATGAAACCGAAAGAACAAACCCAATAAATCAGCACAAAGGTGAGAAGGGCGATGGGTGCGCCCAGTCGTGCAAGCCACTTCTCAAAGTTGGATTTCTCCATCTTGGGGAGCTTCTCGACGCGATAATTACTCATGTCTAGCGGGTCAAACTGCGCTGTAACGGTTTTCTTGTTCTCTTCCATTTGCTAAAAATGTGATTTATTGGGTTTGTTGATATTAAGCAGCAATTACTTCCAGTTCTTATAAGGATTCTTCATGAGCATTGAGTTGAAGTACTTGGGGTCGCCAGTAACTTCCTCACCCAGCCAAGCGGGCTTGTCAAATGCCTCGTTCTCGTCGCTGAGCTCAACCTCGGCTACTGTGAGACCCTCGTTGTCGCCGTAGAACTCATCTACCTCAAAGGTGTGCTCACCAGCCTTAACCAGGAAGCGGGTCTTGTCGATAACGCCGGGCTCGGCGAGCTCGAGCAGTGAACGCACTTCCTCAACGGGGATTTCCTTCTCCCACTCAAAGCGAGACGCGCCGCTGGCGTTGCCTATGCCCTTGATGGTGATGAAACCCTTGTCGCCCTTAACACGCACGCGCACTGTGCGCTCGGGGACTGAACTGAGATAACCCTGGGTGATGCGAGTCTCCTTGAAAGCCTCGGCCTTGAAGTCACCCTTTACGAGAAACTTTCTTTCAATTTCTTGTGCCATGATAAATTATGGTTTAGTTAAGTGTGAAAATTAGTTGGCAAGTTCCTTGTCGCTCATGCCGATCACGCGCTTGATAGCCTGCAGGTAGTTGATGTTCTCAACGCCCTCGAGACCCACGTCGGCGAGCGTCTTCTTGATGTCTTCGATCTCGGTTGACTCGCTGTTGATGGGAACCACCTTAGCGCCGTTGATGAGCACGTTGCCCACCTCGCAGATGGTGT
>JAGHSP010000208.1 GCA_018065815.1 Candidatus Sodaliphilus limicaballi
CATGAAGATATATTATAATAAAGGTGTTGCTGCCGTCGTTGCTTGCCTGTGTGTGGCGTTTGCGTCGGCTCAACACATGCCCAAGAGTTTGCAGAAACTGTTTAACGCCCAGTATGCTATTTCTAATTTCTATGTTGACTCGGTGAGCGAGGACAAGGTCGTGGAGAATGCCATCATTGGCATGCTTGAGAAACTTGACCCGCACAGCAGCTACACCGATGCCCGCGAGACCAAGGAAATGGAAGAGCCGCTGCAAGGCGAATTCAGCGGCATTGGCATCCAGTTCAACATGAAGCAAGACACGCTGTATGTCATCCAGACTATTCCTGGCGGTCCTAGCGAGCGCGTGGGAATCCTGGCGGGCGACCGCATTGTGATGGTCAACGACAGCACTATTGCCGGCGTGAAGATGAAGAACACCGACATCATGAAGCGCTTGCGTGGCAAGAAGGGCACTAAGGTGACTGTCAAGGTGAAGCGTGGCAATGCCAAGGAACTCATCACTTTCCGCATCACTCGTGATAATATACCCCTTTACAGCGTGGACGCATCCTACATGGTGGACAGCAAGACCGGCTACGTGAGGATTTCGCGCTTCGGTGCTAAAACCCATGCCGAGATGATGGAAGCGCTCGACAAGCTCAAGAAGGAAGGCATGCAGCAGGTCATCATCGACCTGAGCGATAACGGCGGCGGCTACCTCAATGCTGCCATCGACATGTGCAACGAGTTTCTCGACCGCAAGCAGCTCATTGTATATACCGAGGGCGCGCAGTCACCTCGCAACGAAGCCAATGCGATGGGCAACGGCAAGTACAAGGACCTGAAGGTGGTGGTGATGGTTAACCAGTATTCGGCATCGGCTGCCGAGATATTCTCGGGCGCAATGCAGGACTGGGACCGTGCCGTGGTTGTGGGACGACGCACCTTCGGCAAGGGACTCGTGCAACGCCCGTTCAAGTTTGAGGACGGGTCGATGATGCGCCTCACCGTGGCTCGCTACTACACGCCTAGCGGACGCTGCATCCAGAAACCCTACACCAAGGGCGACAAGAAAGCCTATGACCTCGACTTGCTCGACCGTGCGCGCGAGGGTGAATACTATAATCTCGACAGCATCCATTTCAACGACTCGCTGCAGTACAAGACCCTCGTGAACCAGCGTCCCGTGTATGGCGGCGGTGGCATCATGCCCGATATCTTTGTGCCTGTCGATACCACCGAGTACAGCACCTACTACCGCGACATGGTGGCGAAGGGCATCGTCAACCAGTATGTGGTCGACTTCGTTGACAAGAACCGCAACCGCATCAAGAAAGATTACAAGAGCGTGAAAGACTATGACGCGCGTTTTGAGGTGAGTGATGAGCAGATGAAGGATTTCATCGCTATGGGCGAGAAGGATGGCGTGAAGTTTGACGAGGAGAAATACAACGTGAGCAAGAATGTGCTCCGCCTCATGATCAAGGCTCTCATTGCCCGCGATGTGTTCAGCGACTCAAGTGCCTACACCGTGGTCATCAACAAGCGCAACAAAGACCTCGAGGCTGCTCTTAGCGTCATCAACGACGACCAGCGTTTCAATGACCTGCTCCAGCACGGAAACACTGACTACGAGCGACTCGTGGTGAAAAATAGTTCAAAATAAATGACTGCTCGTTCTGGGTTTTAACGTTAGCATTCGTTTATTTTGATTTACAAATAAAAACCAAAATTTACACATTTTAACGAAATAAATAGCGTTATTACAAAATAAAGTGGTAAATTTGAGCGTTATTAAAGTGTAACCAGGTTGATAAAACCATTGCCAGATGCTTCCAACACCAGTGCTAACGCACGTTGGAGCATGATTCGAGGCAAGAAAAGGCGATATTGAAACGTGAGTTTAAATTGCTTTTAGGTGGAAAATAATCAACCATAAAAAGATTTTAGAATGATAAAAATTCATAAAATATTTAGTTTAGCTGTCGCGGCGCTCATGATGGTGCCTGCAATCTCATCAGCACAAAATCTCCAGTCAGTAAGTAACAACAAGCGCATGCATGCCAATCTGCTCGCTAAACAGCAGAATGTTCAGGATCAGATTCGCCTGAAAGAGGCCGAGAAATATGCAGCCGAGCTCTTGGACGAGGTTGAACCCGAGCCCGACATCTATACCGAGGGTTGGGAGAGCGGACTGGTAAACCCCTACAAAGAAAGCAATATCCCCACCACACGCGTCATCAATGTGCGCAATTCAGTGATGCCTCTCAAGAACATTAAGATCACATCACGTTACGGCTACCGTCCCCGTTTCGGACGCAACCACAAGGGTATCGACTTCGGCTGCCCCATGGGCGATACAGTGCGTGCGGCGTTCAGCGGACGCGTGCGTCTCACCAAGTTTGAGCGTGGTGGTTTCGGTTTCTATGTTATCGTTCGCCATGAGAACGGCCTTGAGACTGTTTATGGTCACCTTTCACGCTTCCTCGTGCAGCCCGACCAGTATGTAAAGGCAGGACAGCCCATCGCGTTGAGCGGCAGCACCGGACGCAGCACTGGTCCTCACCTCCATTTCGAGACACGTTTCATGGGTTATGCAATCAACCCCGAGGCAATCTTCGACTTCGAGAACCGCACAACTCACACCGACAATTACACCTTCAACAAAGCCAACTATACGCAGTCTCGCAGCTACTCTCCCTCTGCACGCTATGCGGCAGCCAAGGAGGCAAATCAAACCGAAGGCAAGACTAAACCTGCTGCTACTTCAAAGACTAAATCAGAGAAGAAGTCTCGCAGCTCTTACAAGGTGCGTCAGGGCGACAGCCTGGGCAAGATTGCAGCGCGCAACGGCGTCACAGTGGCACAACTCAAGAAACTCAACGGCCTCAAGGGTGACAACATTCAGCCCGGAAAGGTGCTTAAGGTAAAGTAAACACATCATCACATGATATACACTCAAGAGCGTTCCGGTAATGCGGGACGCTCTTTTGTAGGGTAGATAGAACATAGTAATTAAACGAATGAAAGAGTCAGAGCTGATATTAATCAATATTTCAGGACCGGATAAACCCGGCTTGACATCGGCATTAACCGCCATCCTGGGCACACACGACGCCCAGGTGCTTGACATCGGCCAGGCCGACATCCATCACACGCTGTCGCTGGGCATCTTGTTCAAGACCACCACCGAGCGCAGCGGCGAAATCATGAAGGAGTTGTTCTTCAAGGCCACCGAGATGGGCGTGGAGATAAGATATACCCCCATTTCTAATGAGGACTACAACGACTGGGTGAGCCGCCAGGGCAAGAACCGCTATATCATAACCATATTGGGCCGCGAGACCACTGCCAAGCAGATCTCGGCGGTTGCCGGAATCATTGCCAAGCAAGGACTCAACATCGACGCCATCAAGCGCCTCACAGGTCGCATCCCTCTCACCGAGGGCACATGCGAGTCGCGCAAGTCGTGCATCGAATTCTCTGTGCGAGGCACTCCCCGCGACAAGGCTGCCATGCAGAGCGAGTTGATGAAACTCAGCAACGAATTGAGTTTTGACATCTCAATGCAGCAGGACGACATCTATCGCCGCTGCCGTCGCCTGATTTGCTTCGATATGGACTCAACGCTCATCGAGACCGAGTGCATCGACCAGCTTGCCGAGCGTGCCGGAGTGGGCGACAAGGTGCGTGCTATCACCGAGAGCGCTATGCGTGGCGAGATTGACTTCAAGGAAAGCTTCACCCAGCGTGTGGCTTTGCTCAAGGGGCTTGACGCAAGCGTGATGAAGGAGATTGCCGAGTCTCTGCCCATCACCGAGGGCGTAGATCGCCTGATGACAGTGCTCAAACGCACGGGATATAAGATTGCCGTGCTCTCGGGTGGATTTACCTACTTCGGCAACTATCTCAAGTCGCTGTATGGCATCGACTACGTGTATGCCAACGAACTTGAGGTCGAAGATGGCAAACTCACAGGCCGCTATGTGGGCGACATCGTGGACGGCAAGCGCAAAGCCGAGTTGCTGCGACTGCTGGCACAGGTGGAAAACGTTCACATCTCGCAGACTATTGCTGTGGGTGATGGTGCCAACGACCTGCCCATGCTGCTCACCGCAGGTCTGGGCATCGCGTTCCATGCCAAGCCCAAGGTGAAGGCCACTGCCCAGCAGAGCATCTCGACTATAGGTCTCGATGGTGTGCTCTATTTCTTAGGATTTAAGGACTCATTTATTGAATAATCATGGCAAAAATCAAGATACCCAACGACTGGTGGACCGCTCCTGCCGAGGCCGAGAATGGCCAGCTGATACTCGTGACAGGACGACGTGGCATGCAGGTGGTCAAGGAAACAGGTTTCTATAAGCACCGCATAGAGGTGACGTGGGCCTATGAACCCGACGACAAGGGGATGCCTGACTTTGCCACATCAAAACTCATGGAGGAGGCCAACGACGCCTTTGAAGCGGCTTTTGGCAAGGATCCTGTGGCAGTAGTCACCGGCATCTATACCGGTGCAGGCGAGCGCAACTGGGTGTTCTACACCCGCAGCCTGCACATCTTCCAGCGCAAGCTCAACGAAGCGTTGGCCGAGTTGCCGGTTTTGCCGCTCTCGTTCTACGCCGAGGAAGACCCCGACTGGGAAGAATACTCACAAATGTGCGAAACCGAAATCGCCGACACCGACGACGAGTAATTCTACAAGACAAACCGGAGCACCCGGCTATTCCGGCATCTCCGGAACATCAGGAAACCCCTGAGCTAGTGGTAATAAAAAAAACGCAGGAAAAGTCCTGCGTATTTCGTTTTTCGTATTTCGTATTTCGTTTTTCGTAGGTCACATAGTGACCGTTTCGTCGCTGAAAGCGCGTTATTACATGTTCATGCCGCCGTCGATTTGGATCACCTGGCCGGTAACATAGCTTGACATGTCGCTTGCGAGGAATGTGCACACGTTAGCGATATCCTCAACCTGACCGCCACGGCGCAGGGGGATCTTCTTCATCCAGTCAGCACGTACCTCCTCGGGAGCTGAGCTGTCATAGCAGTCTCGATGAAGCCGGGAGCTACTGCGTTGGCGCGGATGCCACGGGGACCGAGCTCCTGAGCGATTGACTTTGCAAGACCGATCATACCTGCCTTTGAAGCCGAGTAGTTGCACTGGCCTGCGTTGCCGTGAACACCAACAACCGATGACATGTTGATGATAGAGCCGCTGCGCTGACGCAACATGATGGGTGAGCAAGCGTGGATGAAGTTGAACGCCGACTTGAGGTTCACGTTGAGAACTGCGTCCCACTGTGCCTCGCTCATGCGCAGCATGAGACCATCCTTTGTGATACCTGCGTTGTTAACGAGAATGTCGATGTGGCCGAAGTCCTCGTGGATCTTCTTCACAACAGCCTCTGTCTCGGCAAAGTCGGCAGCGTTGCCAGCATATGCAAGGCACTTAACGCCCACTGCCTCAATCTCCTGACGAGTAGCCTCAAGACCAGCTGCCATATCATCGTTGAGTACAAGGTCGGTGAAAGCGATGTCAGCGCCTTCGTTAGCAAACTTCAATGCGACAGCCTTACCGATGCCGCGAGCCGCACCTGTGATGAGTGCAACTTTTCCTTCAAGTAATTTCATTTTTTTTATTAAATATGTTGTTATTATTCAATTTTGCGGGACAAAATTACTCATTTCGCATGAAATAAGCAAATATTTTACCAAGCAAACATGGGGTAGTCCTTCATGATGCTGTTCACCTTCTCGCGCACACTCTTGATTACTGCCTCGTCCTCGGGGGCGTGGAGCACGGTGTCGATGAGCTCAACGATCTCGCCCATGAGTTCTTCCTTGGCACCGCGGGTGGTGATGGCGGGAGTTCCCAGGCGCAGACCTGAAGTCTGGAACGCGCTGCGGTCGTCAAAGGGCACCATGTTCTTGTTGGCTGTGATGTCGGCTGCCACGAGAGCGTTCTCGGCAACCTTGCCGGTGAGTTCGGGGAACTTGGTGCGCAGGTCAACGAGCAGGCAGTGGTTGTCGGTGCCGCCTGAACATATCTTGTAACCCTTGTCGATGAGTGCTTGGCCCATTGCCTGTGCGTTCTTGCGCACTTGCATCTGGTATTCCTTGAACTCGGGACGTAATGCCTCGCCGAATGCCACTGCTTTGGCGGCAATCACATGCTCAAGCGGTCCACCCTGCACGCCTGGGAACACTGCGCTGTCGAGCAGCGACGACATTTTGCGTATCACGCCCTTCTTGGTTGCCTTGCCCCAGGGATTGTCAAAGTCCTTGCCCAGCAAGATGATGCCGCCGCGCGGACCGCGCAGGGTCTTGTGGGTGGTGCTGGTGACGATGTGGGCATATTTCAAAGGATTCTCGAGCAGGCCGGCTGCGATGAGGCCAGCAGGGTGAGCCATGTCGATCATGAGCAGGGCACCCACCTTGTCGGCAATGGCGCGCATGCGTGCGTAATCCCACTCGCGGCTGTAAGCGCTGGCACCGCCCACGATGAGCTTGGGCTGCTCGCGCAGAGCCACTTCTTCCATCATGTCATAGTCCACGAGGTTAGTGTCGGGGGTCACGTTATATTCGCACTGGTGGAACACCATGCCCGAGAAATTCACTGGGCTGCCGTGCGACAGGTGTCCGCCGTGGGCAAGGTTCAGACCCATGAACTTGTCTCCGGGTTTGAGGCATGCCATGAACACGGCCATGTTGGCCTGGGCACCGCTGTGGGGCTGCACGTTGGCATACTCTGCGCCGTAGAGTTGCTTGATGCGCTCGATAGCGAGGTTCTCGGCCTCATCGACGCACTGGCATCCGCCGTAGTAGCGGTGGCCGGGATAACCCTCGGCATATTTGTTGGTCAGGCAACTGCCCATGGCCTGCATCACCTGCGGGCTCACGAAGTTCTCGCTGGCAATGAGCTCAATGCCTTGTTGCTGACGCTGTCTTTCTTTCTCAATGATGTCAAATAATAGTTGGTCTTTTTCCATATTGATTATTTTTTTAGAAGGTTGTCGCACAAATTTACAACATTTTTATCCTTCACACAAATTATTTCTTGTTTTTCTTGCGCACGGTCCAGCCAAAGTGGCCCAGTTCCTCGCCTAGGGTGTAGTAGTGCCCGTGGCAGTAGGTGATGAGATCGGCTTGTTTGAGGTCCAGAGAACCCGTCTCTGGGTTGATGTAACGCTCGTCGGCGATGACGTTTGTCACCTCGGCAATGAACATGTCGTGAGTGCCTAGCCGCATGATGTCACGCACGCGGCACTCAATGCTGAGCGGTGCCTCCTCGATGTAGGGGGCATCGACAGTGCGTCCTTTCACCGGAGTGAGGTTCATCTCTTTCCACTTGTTGCAGTCGCGCCCCGACCGCACTCCGCACCAGTCGGTGGCACGGGCCAGCGCACGGTTGGTGAGGTTGAGGGTGAATGCCATGTTCTTCTCGATGATGGCATGGCTGTGACGCTCTGGGCGAATAGACACATAGCACATGGCAGGATCGCTGCAAATGGTGCCGGTCCATGCAGCGGTGAGCATGTTATATTCATCGGGCGTGGCGCCGCAGCTCACCAGCAATGCCGGCAAGGGGTATATCATTGTGCCCGGTCTCCAGTTTTGTTTCATTTAAGCGAAATCTCTTTCTGGTGAACTGTGCACTCGCAGTGGTGGCAGCGCAGCACGATGTTATCGCGGTCAATGACGTGGAAACGTGTGCGCATGGGTTCATTGTTGCTGATGCACTTGGGATTGTTGCATTTCACGATGTTATTGAGTTCCTCGGGCACCACCACCTTATGCTTGCTCACCACCTCATAGTCCTTGATGATGTTTATGATGGCAGTGGGTGCAATCACTGCGATGCGGTTGAGTGTTTCCTCGGGGAAGGTCACGTCGGCCATCTTGAGGATGCCTTTTTTGCCCATGTGCTCGCTGTCGAGGTTGAAACCTATGGTCACGCTGCTAGTGAGGTCCTTAATGCCCAGCATTGACACAACCTTAAACAGTGAATCACTGGGAATATGATCAATAACGGTGCCGTTCTTCAAAGCGGCAACTGCCAGTTCTTTCTTTTCCATTGATGTTGTATTTTAAATGGTTAAACCTTTAAACGGTGTTAAACCTTTAAACCATTAAACCATTAAACTTTTAAACTTTTAAACTTTTAAACCTTTAAACGGTGTTAAACCTTTAAACCTTTAAACGGTGTTAAACCTTTAAACCTTTAAACCTTTATCTTTTATCCCCAACGCCCGGCATATTATAGCCTGTCGTGCATTGAGTCCGTTCTGTGC
>JAGHSP010000293.1 GCA_018065815.1 Candidatus Sodaliphilus limicaballi
CTAAATGATGACAACAGTTTCTGATCGTATTCAGGCATTAGCACCAAGTGCGACTCTTGCCATGTCGCAAAAGAGTAACGAACTCAAAGCCCAGGGTGTGGACGTAATCAACTTGAGTGTGGGGGAGCCCGACTTTAACACTCCCGACCACGTTAAGCAGGCAGCGCACGAGGCTATTGACGCTAATTTCTCTTTTTACACACCTGTGCCGGGCTACATGTCACTGCGCCAGGCAGTGTGTGCCAAACTCAAGAATGAGAACGGGCTGGATTTCACTCCTGACCAGATTGTAGTGGGCAATGGTGCCAAGCACGCCCTGTGCAACGTGATCATGGCCCTTGTGAATCCTGGCGATGAGGTTGTTATTCCCACTCCCGCATGGGTGAGCTACGTGCAGATGGTTAACCTTGCCGGCGGCGAGAACGTACTGGTGCCTGCAACGCTCGACACTTGTTTCAAAATCTCCCCTGAGCAATTAGAGGCCGCTATCACGCCTAAAACCAAACTCGTGATACTGTGCTCGCCGTCGAACCCCACGGGCAGCGTGTATAGCCGCGACGAGTTGCAAGCGTTGGCCCAGGTAATTGCCCGTCACGAAGGCGTTATGGTCGTTGCCGACGAGATATATGAGCACATCAACTATGTGGGACGCCATGAGTCGATGGCCCAATTTGCCGAAATCAAAGACCGTGTTATCATAATAAACGGTGTGTCAAAGGCTTATGCTATGACAGGCTGGCGCATCGGATATATTGCGGCTCCCTTGTGGGTGGCAAAGGCAGTGGTCAAGCTGCAAGGGCAATACACCAGCGGAGCTTCCTCTATAGCCCAGAAGGCGGCCGAGGCGGCGTATGCCGGACCGCAGGATTGCGTTGAGGACATGCGCAAGGCATTCAAGCGTCGCCGCGACCTCATCGTGGGGCTGATGAAGGAAATCCCTGGTGTGAATGTAAATGTGCCCGACGGAGCGTTCTATCTGTTCCCCGAGGTGTCATCGTTCTTCGGCAAGCGCTGTGGCGATACTGTCATCAACGATGCTAACGACCTGGCTATGTTCCTCTTGCTAAAAGGTCATGTGGCAACAGTGTCGGGCGACGCCTTCTGCTGCCCCGGGTACTTGAGGTTGAGTTACGCCACTAGCGACGAGACCCTTGTTGAAGCCGCACGCCGCATCAAGGAAACTCTGGCTAAGCTGAAATAAAATCAATCCCCCCAAAAAAACGTGAAGAAATTTGTGTTTATAGTATTTGCTATCGTTTCGGCACTGTTGTCGCTGAACTTCCTCGGCTGTGGCGGAGGTGGGACAAAGGTGGCCGGCGAGGAACAGCAGCTGATGTCGGGGCACACTCCCTCCCAGGAAGTTTCTTGTATCGACTCCCTGCGCGACGAGTGGAAACAGTGCGGTTTGCCTAAAAACGGCAACAGTCTGCAAGGAAAAGAGCTTGCACGTAAAGGTTATGTGTCTTCCTATAATCCCGAGACATTGCAGCCTAACTGGGTTGCGTGGAAGCTCACTGCCGGCCATGTAGGAGGAGAGTGTTCCCGTAGCGGGTACGGATACCTTGAAGATGAAGAAGTGGAACCGAGGCAGACCTATGATGACTGGGCCGATGCGTCGTCGCTAGGCTACGACCACGGCCACATGTGTCCAGCTGGCGACAACAAGTGGTCGCAGGAGGCAATGGCGCAGACTTTTTTGCTCACCAACATGTGTCCGCAGGCAAAAAATCTCAATCAGCACAGCTGGGAAAGGCTAGAGCGCTCGTGCCGCAAGTGGGCCGAGAGGCTTGGCGAGATATACATCGTGTGCGGTCCTGTTTTCAGGTCGTCGAACCACAAGATGCTGGGCAACGGAAAGATACCAGTGCCCGATGCTTTCTATAAGGTGATACTTTACGCCGGCGACCAACCGCGTGCTATAGGGTTTGTGTATGATAATGTTGACCCGCCCAAAGGAGACAACATGAAAGACCATGTGGTCCCTATCAGCGAGATCGAGGCTATCACCGGGATAACGTTCTTCCCTGAACTGCCACAAGAACTCTCACAGAGACTCAAAGCGGTCGATGACTTCAAGCAATGGAACAAGTTTTAACAGTGCATGAAGCACGCAACAAACATTGGCGTTCGTGAAAAAGCGGACGCCTTTTTTGTTGGCAAATGGGTTTGCATTAAACTTTTTTGCCCGTGAGTGGTCAAAAATGCGACACTAAAATTGTGAGGTAGCAAAAATAGCATTATCTTTGTGAATTAATAGACTGCTGTGGAACTGATGAGTCGATGTGTGAAATACATATTACTGGCGTTTGTGGCTGTGGCGTGTTTGTGCTGCAGCAGCGGTGGTGGCGATGTGGACGACCCCAAACCCAGTGTTTATTACTGGCGCACGGTGTTCAGGCTCGACAGCACGGAGCGTGCTTTTCTGTCGCAGCACGATGTGAAGCGTATGTATGTGCGTTATTTCGACGTGGTTTCCCACAAAGCTGTTGCTCACCCCAATGCCACTATCAGTTTTGCCCAGCCGGTCCCTGAAGGCATAGAGGTTATCCCTACGATTTTCATTGTCAATCATTGTTTCAGGTATGACATGGACAGCATCCCCGAAAAACTCGTCGACCGAGTGCTGCAGATGAATGAGACCAATGATGTGACCGGGGTGCGCGAGCTGCAGATAGACTGCGACTGGACCTCCCAGACCCAAGATGACTATTTTGCATTCCTCGGCAAGGTGAGGGCGTTGCTCAAGGAGCATGGCATGCGACTGTCGGTTACTATCAGGCTGCATCAGTTGAACTTGCCGCCACCGCCCGCCGACTATGGCGTGCTCATGATGTATAACACTGGAGATTTCCGAGAGAAGAGCGATCGCAACCCCATTCTTGACTATCGTGACGCATATCCTTACCTGAAACATCTGGCCAGCTACAAACTGCCGCTGTGCTCGGCATGGCCTTGCTACTCGTGGAATTTGTTGTATAGTGACAATCAGTTCAAGGGTATCTTGTATGATGTGGATTTGGCCGACAGCAATGTGTATCGCGAGGTGGCCCCGGGTCGCCACGTGGTGATATCAAGCCGTGCATTGCCCGAACCTAACAGCGATGGCAGCGACATGACCTGGGTCAATGTGGGTGACAGCGTGATCACCGTCAAGCCCACGGCTAGCCAGATCATGCACATCGTCGAGGCGGTGGAGAAAGAACGCCCCGGCATCAACAAGCAGACGATAATTTATAGTCTAGATAAAAAAAGTATTCAAAACTATGATAATGAATTCTATCAAACGCTACTTAATCGTTAGCGTGCTGGCAATCGCAGGCGTTGCTTCAGCACTAGCGTGCGGCCCATGGTCGCGCCCTCATTACTATGTGTTCAGCGCTTACCAGCGCAATCAGTTGGGTTACACGTTTACCGACCGCATGGAGAAGTTCTGGTATGAATATGCTCCCGAACTCAGGGGCAATAATTGGCACCTGGGCATGCTGTCAAGTGAAGATCCGCAGGACTTTGAAAACAGCAGCAATGTAATCATCAAGGCTGCAATTAACAAGAAAGACAAAGAGATGCAAGATTACTTGCGGTTGCTTGTCAGTTATTTGAGCATCAGCGATGGAGTGAGGGGCGAGTCATGGGATTATCCCTCAAAGGAAGACTTGGCTAATCGCGAGAAGTCTTTGAAGTATCTCAACTACAGGGCCCGCAGCTACGGCGGCACTCGTCTGGCAGGGCAGTATTGCCTGCTCGTGATGCGCACAAACATGCTCTTGGGCGACCATGCCTCAAACCTGGCCTACTGGAGCAGCCACAAGGACAAACTCAGCGCAAGCGTGTATAAAGACATGATGAAAGACATCTATGCCGGTGCGTTGGTGAACTCGGGCAAAATTGACGAGGCCGCTAGCATTTACTATGAGCTTGGCGACATGAATAGCCTCATGTGGCTCAAACGAGATGAGCGCAATCTGGAGGGCATAAAAAAAGAATATGCCCGCAATCCTAATTCGCCTTCGCTCATCTTCCTGGTCCAGGACTTTGTGAACAATACCAGCGACTCGCATTACAGCTATATGAAATATGGCATGGAGGAATATGGCGATGGCGATGCCGAGGTCGTGAAGTCGATGAAAGACTTTGTTGTTTTTGCCCAAAAGGTGGTTAATGAAGACAAAACCAAATGCCCCGCATTGTGGCAAAGCGCCATAGGCTGGCTCAACCACTCACTGGGCAACAGCAAGGAGGCTATTGAGCAACTAAACAAGGCGATGAAGATGGGAGGAACCGACCGCATGCGTGAAAACGCACGTGTTTGTCGCATGGTGGCAACAGCCGAAAGCGAGCCGTTCGGCAAAAAACAGTCATCGTTCTTAAAGCAGGAGTTCCAGTGGATGGACGCAATGGCAAAGAGCGAACCTAATGACGCTGGATGTTTTTATTGCGAAGATGCAACCAACCACTACACCGAGGTGATGCAAAATCTCATCTATGATTCTATGGCGCCCACTTTGTTTAAGAACGGCCAGACCAATGTGGCTGCTGCCCTCGTGGGATGGCAGGCTCAACGCGATGGCGAGGAAAATGAATACAAGACCGTTCTCGACAACCTGAACGCACAAGAGATGATTGACTACTATGCTTACCTTAAAGGCAAGCCAGCGTCGGATCTTGAGGCAGTGTTGCTTTCTGCAAACAAACTCCAGGCTGACCTCTATAATGACATGGTAGGTACAAAGATGATACGTGAAGGCCGTTTTGCCGAAGCAATCCCTTACCTAGAGAAAGTGTCACTGGCATTCATCAACGGACAAGCCATAGCGCCCTATGCTTCGGTTCGCGACTACCACAAGGAGCAATGCTTCGTAAGGCAAACCGCAGTTGACTATGACGTTCCAGAAATCACCAAAAACCAAAAACTTGCCTTCTGCAAGGAAATGGTAGATCTTAATGATCGTTTAGGCAAGGAGACGAATCCTGCCGAGAAGGCGCAAATCGCCTATGTGATGGCAAACATGTATCTGCAAGCGTCTTATCGCGGCAACTGCTGGTATTTGTCGAGATATGGCAACAGTGTTATGGACACCGTTTGCTACAAGAACGAGAAAGACTTCCTTGCCGAGGCGGCTCACCTATATGATGTGGCGTTGTCGCAACCTGGTTTGCCAGCTAAATTCACACAGTGTTACCTCTATGCGGCTGCTTTCCTCCCCTTCGGCGAGCCCTATCAATCATATATCTATGACGAGGACTACAACGGACATTGGGTGTATAACAAGCAGTCACACCAGTACAAGTCCCTGCTCGCTCTCAAGCAGTACACACAGGGTAATCCTCCTTTCTTGGCACCATACATCACCAAGTGTGACATCCTGAAGAGATTTCTCAACTAATGTAGCAAACAAGAGATGATAAATAAACGCGTCCCATAGTTGCTGTGGCTTCTATGGGACGCGCTGTTTATTGTCGGTTGGGCTTTTAATGGGCGCAGGCTAGTGCTGCGGTAAGGATGATGGTGAAAAACAGCATGTTGCGCGCTGTGCCACCTAGGAGCGGGTTGAGAGCCTTGCCCTGGCGTGTGGTGAGTTGATACCAAGTGACAGTGTGCAGCACCAGATAGAGCGCAGGGGCCGCCAGCGCCCACAAGGGCAAGCGCTCGTCCATGAACAGGCATCCTAGCCACAGAGGGGTTAGCAGAGCGATGGCAACATAACCATTGATGAGGTAGGCCGCAGCGGCAGGTTTCCTGCCGAAGATAACTACAGATGTGTTCTTGCCGGCTTCGCGGTCGTCATCTACATCGCGATAGTTATTGACAAGCAACACATTCACGCCCATGAACCCTATTGCCATTGATGCCAGCAGCACGAGCATGTTGCTCGGTGAGAACGACAGCGGGGTCATCGACACCACATGGTGCGTGAAAACGACAGGCACAACGCCGAAGAAAATGAACACGGCAGCCTCGCCCAGACCGTGATAACTTAACGGATAAGGACCGGCGCTATAAGCAAGTGCGAATATTGCAATTATCAGACCCACAATGATGAGCCACCACTCGCCATACCACAGCATGCCCAGGCCCACCAGGCAGTCAAGCACAAGTAGGGTGAAGGTGACATTGCGCAGCGTATTGGGGCTGATGTCGCCCTCTGTGACACCGCGCCGAGGACCGTCACGCCCGGGCTTGTCGGTGCCTTTGAGGTAGTCGTAGTATTCGTTTGCCATGTTAGACACAATCTGTGCCAGCAGAGCAAAGAGGACACACAGCACTGCTGGTATCCAGTTGAACTTGTCTTGCCATGCAGCAAAGCCAAGAGCGATAATCACTCCTGACAGGGAAACGGGCAATGTGCGCAACCGGGCGCACTCAATCCATATCTTTATTTTTTTCATATCATTCCTTTGGTTGAAGGTAGTTCGTACTTGAATGCATCACGCCTGATGGCTTGCTTGAGCGAACGAGCCAAGGCCTTGAAGATGCCTTCGATCTTGTGGTGCTCATTAGTGCCGCGTGCGCTGATGTAGAGGTTCATGCGCGCTCCGTCGCTCAAGCTCTTGAAGAAGTGCATGAACATCTCGGTGGGCATGTCGCCCACGTGCTCACGGTGGAACTCGGCATCCCACACGAGCCAGCTGCGCCCGCCCAGGTCGAGGGCAACAGTGCACTGGCAGTCGTCCATGGGCAGCATGAAACCGTAGCGGTCGATGCCGCGCTTGTCGCCCAACGCTTTGCTGATGGCCTCGCCCAGCACGATGGCTGTGTCCTCGATGGTGTGGTGTTCGTCCACGTTAAGGTCGCCAGCGACCTTGATAGTAAGATTCATGCCCGAGTGGCGGCCTATCTGTTCCAGCATGTGGTCAAAGAACCCCAGTCCTGTGCTGATGTCGCATTTGCCAGTGCCGTCGAGGTCGAGGTCCACGGTGATGCGTGTCTCGGCAGTGTTGCGGGTCACTGTGGCAGTGCGGGTGCCGCAGCGCAGAAATTCGGCAATCTGTTGCCAGTTACCGGCAATTAGTGCGGTGTGGCCGGATAAGTCGGCTTCTTGCAACTGACGCTTAATGTCGTCGTCATTGCTCGCTATGAGTATGCCCTTTGCGCCCAGGTTGCGTGCCAGCATGATGTCGGTGAGGCGATCGCCTATCACATAACTGTGCTCAAGATCATAACTGCCGTCTAGATATTTGCCAAGCAAGGCAGTGCCTGGCTTGCGTGTAGGCTTGTGCTCGTGCTCAAATGTGACGTCGATAACCACGTCGTCAAATTTCACTCCTTCGCCTTCAAGTGTTTTCATGATGAGGTTATGGGGGCCGGTAAAAGTCTCGGTCGGGAACGAGTCAGTGCCGAGTCCGTCCTGGTTGCTCACCATGACCAGTTCGAAGTCAAGGGTGCGTGCAATGAAATTAAGGCTGGTGATGACTCCCGGCAGGAACTCCAGCTTTTCAAACGAATCGAGCTGGTAGTCAACAGGGGGTTCAACGGCGATGGTGCCGTCGCGGTCGATAAATAGGACACGCTTGAGCGGTTTATCTTGCATATTCGTTTATTTGATTCATGAGTGTAACATTCTCTTGGTGTGTACCCACAGTAATGCGCAGGCATCCCTGGCACATGCTCACACGGTTGCGGTTGCGCACCACGGTGCCCTGGCCAAGCAGTGCTTTGTAGAGAGCATCGGCATCATCGACACGCACCAGCACGAAGTTGGCGTCGGTGGGGTAGATGTGCTTCACTGCCTCGGCCTGTGACAAAGCCTTGATGAGCCATTCACGCTCGTTGAGCAATGTCTCTACTTGCTGTGCCACCTCGTCACGAGAAGCAAGGCGCTCGATGGCGTATTGCTGCGTGAGCATGTTCACGTTGTAGGGGTACTTCACGTTGTTCATCAGTGCGATGATGGCAGGCTGGGCAAATGCCATGCCCAGGCGCACGCCAGCGCTCCCCCATGCCTTAGATAGAGTCTGCATTACAACCACATTGGGCAACTCGGCAAGATGAGTTAACATTGTTGGCTTTGACGAGAAGTCGATGTAGGCCTCGTCAATGACCACGATACACTTGGCGCGTTTGCCGAAATTGAGCAAATCGGCAGCGTCGGCAGCAGTGCCGGTGGGATTGTTTGGCGAGCATATCCACATCACCTTGGTGTGTTCATCGGCAGCCTCAAGCATTGCGTCAAAGTTGACGCTGAAATCATCGTTGAGCGGCACGGTGCGGTATTCAACGTCGTTGACGTCGGCACACACTTGATACATGCCGTAGCTGGGCGACATCGCCACAACATTGTCGATACCCGGTGTGCAGAAGATGCGATACATCAGGTCGATGCACTCGTCGCTGCCGTTGCCCAGGAAGATGCTCTCCACGGGAACGCCCTTGATTGCCGACAGCTGTTGCTTGACTTGCATCTGTAACGGGTCGGGATATCGGTTGTAAGGACCGTTGAACGGACTTTCGTTGGCATCGAGCCACACGCTTGCTGTGCCGCTGAACTCGTTGCGTGCACAACTGTAAGGCTCAAGTTTCAATATATTGGGTCTAACAAGTTTTTCTAATTCCATAGTGGTTGCTATTTGTCATCCTTTGCCAACTCTCACTGCCACTGCAAGGCGGTGTGCCATGAGGTCCTCGGCTGCTGCCATGTCCATTACAGGTTGTGCCAGTGCCTCGATTCCTTGGCGAGTGAGTTGCTGGAATGTGATTTTCTTGATGAAACTGTCGAGGTTCACACCGCTATATGCTGTTGCATATCCGCTGGTGGGCAGTGTGTGGTTAGTGCCGCTGGCATAGTCGCCGGCGCTCTCGGGAGAGTAGGACCCCAGGAACACCGAACCAGCATTCTCGACCATCAGCGCCAGTTCCTCGGCGCGAGAATGGTTGATGATGAGATGCTCGGGGGCATACCCGTTGGCAAAGCGCATCATCTCCTCGTCGTCATGAAGCAATATCACATGGCTGTGGTTAAGAGATTTTTCCATCATCTCGCGGCGTGGCAACTTGTCAAGCAGTTCTTCAATTACGATAGGTAATTCTTGTGCTAGCCGTTCGCTTGTGGTGAGCAGTATGCTCTGGCTGTCGGGTCCATGCTCGGCTTGCGAGAGGAAATCGCTTGCCACATGACGGGCATCAGCGCTGCCGTCGGCCACAATCATCACCTCGCTAGGTCCGGCTGGCATGTCGATAGTAACGCCTGCGCTGCTCACTTGCATCTTGGCTTCCATCACCCAACGGTTGCCAGGGCCGAATATCTTGCTCACGCGCTTAACTGTCTCGGTGCCAAGCGCCATGGCGGCAACGGCTTGTGCGCCGCCCACCTTATATATCTCGTCCACGCCACACAGTTGTGCAGCATAGAGAATGGCAGGGTGAACCTTGCCGTCTTTGCCGGCGGGGGTGCACATCACCACGTTGCGGCAGCCGGCAATCTTAGCCGGAACAGCAAGCATGAGCACGGTGGAGAATAGCGGAGAGTTGCCACCAGGTATATAAAGTCCCACGCTGGTGATGGGCACGGCACGCTGTGTGCATGTGACACCAGGCATGGTTTCCACGGTGATATCCTTCATGCGCTGTGCGGCATGGAATGCTTCGATGTTGGCCTTTGCAATGTTGATGGCATTCTTGAGCGAGTCGCTAACTAGTGTTGCAGCTTCGGCAAACTCGCTCTCGCTCACCTTGAGTTCGTCAAGATCTACCTTGTCGAACTGGCGTGCATAGTCGCGCAAAGCCTTGTCGCCCAGTTGGCGCACGCGGGCAATAATGCCCGATACCACGGCCTTTGCGTCATCGTTGACGGTAGCAGCACGCTGCATGAGCGGTTGCCAGGCGTGTGATGCAGGGAATCTGGTTATGTTCATATCACCATCTCCTCGATGTTGAGCACGAGTATGCCTTCAGCGCCCACGGTCTTTAGTTGGTTGATTACGCCCCACAGCTGTTTTTCTTCAAGCACTGCGTGAACCGAGCACCACTTCTCGTCGGCCAGTGGCAGAATGGTCGGGCTCTTGATACCCGGCAGGATTTCAACCACTTTGCCGAGTTTCTCACGCGGCACGTTCATGAGCAGGTATTTCTTTTTTTCGGCAGTCTTCACTGCCTCGATGCGGAACATGAGTTCGTCAAGAATCTCTTTCTTCTCGTCGTTGAGGTAGTGATTGTTGCCTATGAGCACCGCTTCGCTGTCGATCACAGTCTCCACTTCACGCAGGTTGTTGCTCACCAGGGTTCCTCCGCTCGACACGATGTCGAAGATAGCGTCGGCCAGACCGATGCCAGGGGCGATTTCTACCGAGCCGCTTATCTCGTGAATGTCGGCCTTGATGTTGTTATTCTCTAGAAACTCGTTGAGCACGTTGGGGTAGCTTGTGGCAATCTTCTTGCCGCTAAACCATTCGAGCCCATGATAGTCGGCATCCTTGGGCACGGCAAGCGACAAGCGGCATTTGCTAAATCCCAGCGGACGCAACACGTTGACATACTGTTTTTTCTCTAACACTTCGTTAAGCCCCACTATGCCCACGTCGGCAGTGCCGGCGGCAACCGATGCCGGGATGTCATCGTCGCGCAGGAACAGCAATTCCACTGGGAAGTTGCGAGAGGGTACAAGTAGCGTTCGTTTCACTGCAACCAACTTGATGCCGGCAGCCTTGAGTAATTCCATCGTCTCGTCATAGAGACGGCCTTTAGATTGAACTGCAATGCGTAACATAGTTATATGTTGTTTTTGTCGTTAATTATCATTTGTGAATCTATCTTGCCTTATAAAGCAACACAGCCTCCCTGCGGGGAAGCTGCGTTGTGTTGATGTCGCAAATAGAGTTGTCTTTATTTTGATATAGCACACGACCAGCCTCCCTCACAAGCAGTGATGGTGACGATGGTGGTGATGTGCGGTGTAAAGTGTCATTCTCTAATTGTTTTATAATGCAAAATTAAGAATTATTTTTCAATCAACCAAATCTGCCACTAAATTATTTGCATGTGGTCTTGCGCGTGGGATGAATGATGCTGCACACCGGCAAACCAAAGGAATGCTATTGCCTCTTGAACACGTTGATGCTAAGCGGTGTGGCTTGCCTCTCGATGCTAGGCGTCTTGATCAGAGTGATGGTGTTGCCGTTGCGCAGCAGGTCGATGTGGATGAGGTTGCTGTGCCCCGAGATGCTGTCGGTGCCCAGTCCGCTCAACGCTACCACACCTTGCCGGTGGGTGTTGGCGCTCACGATGCGGGCGTCACCATAACGTGAGGATGACAGGTAGTTGACGCTTATCATGTAGTCTCCGGCATGCGGCACGTTGACCTTGACGCTCACGGTGTCGCGCTGGGCGAGGTTGCGCGGAATCACATAGTGCTGGAACAAGTCACCACCCAGAATGAAGGGACGCGAGGTGTAGCTGAAGCATCGGCGGTTGCTCGCAATGAGCGCGATTTCAGAGAAATTGTCTATCTCTGGTATTGCAAACACCGAGTCGGCCACGTCGAGCGACGGATTGCCGTTCACTATCAGCCGATAGGCAAGTTGGGGATCGTAGTTGGTGATTGCGGCACTATCACCGTTCCACACCACGACAGGTTCGTCGGGGAACATCATGCGTTGGTTGACGATGGTCACGCCTTGGCTTGTGGTGCTCTCGTCCTTCACTGCAATCGTTATATTGTGGTGGCCGTGAAGTTTGTCGGCAGGTATGAAGTTGCTTCCCAGCTGTTTGCCGTCGAGCATGATTCGGTCGATGGTGTGGCCGCATCCTTGCAATGTGATGTCGAGAGTGGCATCGCGGTAGCTGAATCCGTTGATGTGCTTGTCGCCTGCCAGGCATTGCGGGATGACGGGAGAAAACTCAATTCCGTCGGTTTCAAATTTCATGCCGGCAAAGACGCGTATGGTCATGGCGACGTTGCTGATGGCAGCCGAGACGTCTAGATTGGCTGTTCCTTCGTTGACAAAGAGAGTTGAGTAAACTGCTTGTGCTCGCCACAGCGCGGCCAGGCCTCGACGCAAGGCATTGTCATTGCCTGCATGTGCCGACGCGAGGTTCCATAGCCCCTGGGTGTATCCCCAGGACTTCTCGTTGAGACAAGGTTCGGTGGAATGTGTGCGGGCAGGGTAGAAGTTGTTGACTCCGCAATGAGTGACAGCGGTTTTCTCGACGAGAGATTGCGCGCGGTCGTCCTCGTCGGCGATGCCCCACAGCACAGCCAGGGCTTGCGCGCGGTTGTCGCTGCATGGTGCATGCAGCGTACAGGTCTGACCGTAGATCAATGCTGAATACTGGCCATGCTTCTCGTTCCACATGTTCTCGTTGACAGCGGCATTGAGGTCGCGAGCCAGCTGGGCAAATTTGTTGTTGGTGTTGCCTAGTTCTTCGGCCATGTCGGCCATAGCTTTGAGCGAGCGCGCAGTCTCGATGTTGTTGCTCAATGTGAAGGTAGAGAACACGTCGCAACTTTCCATCCACGTGGGGAGTGCATCGACAAGAGGAGTGTAGTCGCTCGAGCAACCACGCACTAACCAGTCGCGGGTGTAGAATGCGATGTCTTCTTCTTGCTCGAAGGTAGCGGTTGCCACGTCGTAGGCATACTGTAGCCACTGCCGGTCGCCAGTCACTTGGTAAACGGTCCATGCAGCGGCAGGCCACGAGAGGCGGTTGTTGTAGGCCGGATAGTAGGGCGTGTCGTTGCCTTCTACCACGCCATCAGCCACTTTGTCCTTGAGCAGGGCTTTGGCCAATTCCGGGTCGGTGTAGGCAAGAGCAAGTTCAATGGCGTCATACAGGTCATTGCTTGAGTTGAAGTTGAGATGGTTGCGGTCGGTAGCAATCATCCATGACATGGCACTCAGGGCATCAACCAGCTTGTGCTGTGACTTGAATGACGTGACGCCTGCACTTGTGGGAAAGGCGATCTTCATGGGCTGCCCGTCGTTGCCGGTTATGTTTGACTTGATGGTCAAGGCATCGGTGGAATAAATGACGGTATCGCCCATGACGAGACTGTCGCCGGTGAGGGTGAAAATCTCATTTGTGGCAATAACATTGTCGGGCATGTCGTTATCACCACATGCCGTGAGCACCATGGTTGCCACGGCGCACAAGAGTGTTATTTGCCACCAACTTCTTATCATCACACAAATTTACAAAAAAAATGCCACAGATAGTTAAAAAACAGGCATTTTTACCGAGAAAATAGTAAAAATGCCTGTTTTATAGGTAATCTAGAATTGATATCGGGTGCACTGGGGTAGTCGCATCCTAGCAGAAACTATCGGGTATGGTGGTGGCAAATGTGGTAGGATGCATTGGAAATGTATTTGGAGCAGAAAAAAATAAATATTTATTTTGTAGTTACCATAACTTATATTAATTTTGCATTGTACTTAAA
>JAGHSP010000392.1 GCA_018065815.1 Candidatus Sodaliphilus limicaballi
GTCGAGGCGATTTTGAGATATGTTTTGAGTAGATTTTATGACAACGACAGAGTCGTTACACTGCATCGTAACCGATGGTCGAGACCGTCGGAGATACCAAAACAGGCTCAAAAGCTACCGAAATAAATAATAAACTTTTCTCAGAATTAATAGAACCCACCTTAAACCATTTGACTGCGGTGCAGTCTAACACAACAACAAACATTAAAACTTGACAGATATGAAGAAATTAGCTTTAGCGTTAATCGCAGTAGTGGCAGGCATGTTCACTGCCAATGCTCAAAAATTTGCTCTCGTGGATATGGAATACGTGTTGAAAAACATCCCCGCCTATGAGATGGCCAACGAACAACTCAACCAGCAGTCTCAACGCTGGCAGCGTGAGGTTGACGAACTCAAGAAAGAGGCCGACACGATGTATAAGAACTACCAGAGCGACATGGTGTTCCTCACCGATGAGCAAAAGAAAAAGAAAGAGGCTGAAATCGTAGCCAAGGAAAAAGAAGCGTCACAACTGCAGTATAAGTACTTCGGTCCCCAGGGCGAGTTGTTCAAGAAACGCCAATCGCTCATCAAGCCCATCCAGGACGACGTATATAATGCAGTGAAAAAGGTGAGCGAGGAACGCGGTTTCCAAGTGATCTTCGACCGCGCAAGCTCACAAAGCATCATCTTTGCTTCACCCCGCATCGACGTGAGCAACGAAGTGCTTGCTAAAATGGGTTATTCAAAGTAAACCAAATAAATATTAACTATACACAATTTTATTAGAAATGTTTAAGAAATTATTACTCGCAGTCCTCGTGGCTGCCCCCCTGTGCATGAACGCACAAAAGTTTGGTGTAATCAATACTCAGGAAATCTTCAACGTAATGCCCGAAAAGGCTACAGCTGAGAATACACTGAAAGTTGCAGGCGAGAAGTATGAGACAGAATTTAAGAACCTGCAAGCAGCTTTCCAGAAGAAAGCCGAGGGTTATGAGAAAGAAGCTCAAGACGACAAGACACCCCAAGCAATAAAAGACCGTCACATGCAGGAGCTGCAAGACGAATATCAGAAGATCCAGAACTTCCAGCAGACTGCTGCTCAGGATCTCCAGAAGCAACAAGAGCAACTCCTCGCTCCCATCCAGACAAAACTGCAAAACGCTATCCAGGCTGTGGGCGCTGAGGGTGGTTACACTTTCATCTATGACCTCTCAATTCCTTCTGTAATCTATCACGGTACAGGTGCCGAAGACCTCACCGCAAAGGTTAAGGCTAAACTTGGTATCAAGTAAAAAATAGCTAGGTTATGATATTAGTCCCGGATATTCATTATTCGGGGCTTATTTTTTGCTCTTGTGAAAGAAATGAGTTAACTTTGCAGTAAATTAAAATACAAAAAAGAATGAAAAAATTACTATTCACGCTTCTCATGGCATTGCCTCTCGTGATGGCTGCACAAGTAAAACTAGGTATTGTGAACTCTCAGGAAATTTTTAACGCTTTGCCAGAAAAGGTCGCTGCCGAGAATGTATTGCAGCAGATGAGTGATAAATATAAGGCCGAAGACGCACGCATTCAAGAAGACTTCAACAAGAAGTTTGCCGAATATCAAGAACTGGCATCAGACGCAAACACACCCGAAACAATCAAGGAACGCCGCATCCAAGAGTTGCAGCAACTTGATAAGGGCATACAGAACTATCACCAAGAAGTGTCTCAACTTCTTGATCAGGCACGCGAAGAAGCAATGAAACCAATTCTGGATAAAATACAGCAGGCAATAGAAGCCGTGGGTGAAGAAGAAGGCATGGCGATTGTGTTTGACACCGCCAAGACACCTGTGGCTTATGTTGGTCCCTACACCGAGGACATCACCCCCAAGGTAAAGGCTCGCCTGGGTTTGTAAATACCACAGCGTATTAAATACTTTTTTTTAAAAAAAATCGCAAAGGTCTTGTGAGTTACAAAATATTGTTGTAACTTTGCAGTCGCAAATGCGAAAATGGTGAAATTAGCTCAGCTGGTTAGAGCGTCGGATTGTGGTTCCGAAGGTCGTGGGTTCGAATCCCATATTTCACCCTCAAGGTCTGCTAAACGGCAGACCTTTTTTTTCGTCCCTATACCCCACCTCAAAAAATTGTCGCAGTCTCCAGAAACCGAATCAGCATATTTTCCTGATGGTTAAATGACGACGGAGACGTCACATTACATCGTAACCGATGGCCTCAGGCCGCAGGCCGCCGGCAAAGGAACACATACCAACCGATCTTAAAGGGGTCGCACTAACGTAGGAATTAATCGACAGACTTGACTCATGGTGATTCGTTATGTTCTCGGTTAGGCTAATTGACGACGGAGACGTCACATTGCATCGTAACCGATGGCCGTAGGCCGTCGGCAAAGGAACACCCCCAACCGACCTCGAAGGGGTCGCACTCACCTTCCTATATAGGCCACCTTATTGATTGAATTCCGATGCCGTGCTTCTCGCAGTCGGTAAAGACATAGCGAAAAAACATCCCTATGGGGATGTGATATTGTAGGCAGCCATGCAGGCGTGCCGTTGGTACGCCGAAATGGCTGTAAAAAAGTAGATAATAATTACCCGTGCCTTTAGGTACAGGATAAGGAAGGAGCAAACAACTTGCTACCACAGCATGTGAAATTATTTTAATCACCTTTTTATCCCATACCTAAAGGCATGGTTTGCTTGTGATACCTTTATCCCAGCCATA
>JAGHSP010000172.1 GCA_018065815.1 Candidatus Sodaliphilus limicaballi
AGATTAATATTTCTTATTTATGCAAAATTAAGCATAAATTCTAATTGATACAGAACAAAACGCATCGAAAACGCAAAAAAATACCCTGCAATCAAGCAAAATATACCAGTTTCCCCAATTTTTCGCTTCGCATGAACAGGAGGAAAACATGAGTAACAACAGAAAGGGTGGCGGGCCAGCAGCTACGCTGCCAGCATGGGGGCTTGACTGGGTGGGAAGGCTAGTGCGCTGGTTGTGGCACTATGTTTTCATAGTCCCATGTGAAGCAGCGCTGCATGTTCCAGAATTTGTGGTTGACAAAGCGCTCACGCTTGGCGATTTCTTCGTCGAGTTTAAGTATTTCTTTGTCGGTCATCTTTGAGCGGTCTTTGTTCTTCATCTCGTCGAGTTCTTTTCCGCACACGTTCTTCGTGTCCATGTCGAAGAGGACCTTCTGGTAGTAAGATACGGGCAGGAACACACCGGGAAGCAGTTCTCGGTATTCGTAGATGCGCTCGTCAAATTTGTCCTTGACGCTCATGCGCTTCACCTGCCACAATTCATCCACGATGTGGTATTCATATTTTCCGTGTTTCAAGACAAAGATGTCGCGTGAATCTTCTTCATATTTTCCCATATATTTCACTGCCGTGGTGTCTTCTTCCACATCCTCGCCCCTGGCAAGCGCCTTCTGCTCGGCCTTCAAGCTTTTCTCGCGCATTTTCCTGACCTTGTTCACATCAAACCTCTTGTAGGTGTTGTCATACACGTTTTCATCCACTTTCCATGAATGGTTCTGCAGATAATCCACTCCGTCTTGTTTGAGCGAGGGGCGCATCTCTGCAATCACCTGCTTGTCGCCCTTGATCTTGCCGTCGAAGGCGAGTTTCTTGTCAAGGACAAACTTGAGGCCGGGATAGTTGCGCTCTATCTCACACAACTTGCCCAGCTTGAAGAGCGAGAGCTCAAACTTGACAATCTTATACATCCAGCTAGGCATGTTATAGACGGTTGAGTCGTTGTCGGCTTCCCAGTAGATAGAGCCTTTGCAGTCGTAACTTGCCACCACCTCTTTGAGACTCTTTTTGTGCTCAGCCACCATGCGCATGATGAACTGCTCGATGGTCTCTCCTGTGGGAGTGACGAAAAGCTCGGGCAGGACCTCGGTGCTCTCGTCGAGCACAAAGTCGCAAGTGGCGCTCTCGCCAGCCACATTCACCGTGGCGGCCTCTTTCTTGCGGCCAATGTAAGTGGCAAAGACCTGATGCTTGCCGGCGGGCACATCGCGCAAAGTATAGGAACCGTCAAGACCGCTCACTGTTGTGCGGTTGATTCCCTCGACCCACACAGTTGTGAACGCCATGGGCTGTCCTTCAACATCGGTCACCATACCCTTGATAACGGCGGCGCTTGCACTAACGCCTGCCATCACGCATATCATTACAATTAAGGCAAAAATTCTTTTCATAATTACAATAAATGATTCAATAC
>JAGHSP010000136.1 GCA_018065815.1 Candidatus Sodaliphilus limicaballi
TTTTATAGCTGCTAATCCTTAACCTTTATTTTGTTTCACGTTGAGGGTTAGGCCGGTGGTGCGTAGCACTAGGTGGGCTGTGCCGCCTTCTTTGAGGCCGCCGAAGAGAATTTCGCGCATGAGCATGGTTTTGAGGCGGTTGTGTATCACACGGTCCATCTCGCGTGCTCCATATTCCTGCGAGTACCCCTCGGTGAGCAGTTGCTCGCGAGCATTGGCGGCCACGGTAAGCTTCACGTTGCGTGATTTGAGCAGCGTGCGCAGTTCGCCCAGTTTCTTGTCGAGGATGAGGCTTGCCATGTTGTGGTCCATGTCGTTGAACACCACCACGCCCGACAGGCGGTTGATGAACTCGGGTTTGAACGTCTGCTTCACTTGCTTGAGCATTGCGCTGCCGGCAGTGGTCGTTGATGCAAATCCCACGCTGGCATGGCGGGCATATTGCGCCCCGGCGTTGCTGGTCATGATGATCACCACATTCTGGAAGTGAGCCTTGCGTCCCTTGTTGTCGGTGAGCGTGCCGTAGTCCATCACTTGCAGCAAGATGTTGAAGATGTCCTCGTGGGCTTTCTCAATCTCGTCGAGCAGCAACACGCAGTCGGGTGCACGACGCACAGCGTCAGTGAGCAGTCCGCCGTCGTCATATCCCACGTATCCTGCCGGTGAGCCGATGAGCTTGGCCACGGTGTGCTTTTCCATGTATTCGCTCATGTCGAAACGCACCAGTTCCACACCCAACTCGCGCGCGAGCACGCGTGCAACTTCGGTCTTGCCCACGCCGGTGGGCCCCACAAAGAGCAGGCTTGCCAGCGGTTTGCCCGGGTCGAGCAATCCGGCCTTCGACATCTGCACAGCCTCGACCACATCGGTCACAGCGGTGTCCTGGCCATAGATCTTGTCGAGCATGCGCTGTTTGAGCGTCATCAGTCGTGTGTCATCGTCGTTCTTTTCTTCAAGGGCGTTGACACGTGCCACGCGGGCAAGCACTTGGGCGATGAGTTTCTTGTCAACGGTGCGTTTGTTGCCGTGTTTGCCCATTTGCAGCAGTGCGCCGGCTTCGTCGATGATGTCGATTGCCTTGTCGGGCAGGAAACGGTCGGTGATGTGCTTGGCGCTTGCCGTTACCGCCATCTCCAGTGCGTCGTCGTTATAGGTCACGCCGTGGAACTGCTCGTAGGCGCCTTTCAGCGCCTTGATGATTTTTATTGCCTCGTCGATGCTAGGCTCGAGCACGTCGATGGTTTGGAACCGGCGCATGAGCCCCTTGCTGCGCGAGATGTTGCGGTTATATTCCTCGTAGGTTGTGGCGCCGATGAAACGCACGCTTCCGCCCTCGAGATAGGGCTTGAGCATGTTGGAGGCATCAAGCGAACCGCTGCCCGTCTGCCCGGCTCCCACGATGTTGTGAATCTCATCGATGTAGATGATCGCATTGCCTTCATGTACAGCGCCTTCGAGAATGGACTTGAGTCGTTTCTCAAAGTCGCCACGGTATTGGGTGCCGGCGATGAGCGACCCCATGTCCACCTCATAGATGCGGCTGCCTATCAGCTTCTCTGGCACGTTGCCGTCCTGGATGCGTTGTGCCAGGCCATAGATGAGAGATGTCTTGCCCACTCCGGGCTCGCCCAGGTGCAGCGGGTTGTTCTTGTCCTTGCGGCACAGCACCTGGATGGTGCGTTCCAGCTCGTCGTTGCGGCCTATGAGCGGATTATGGTCGTTGATGTGGTCGTTGACACACACCACAAGACTGTGCCACGGTGTGCTGAAAGGATCGCTATCGCCCCATGGCAGGTCCTCGTCGTCCCATGGCAGGTCAACTTCATCCTTGCCGTTATCGTTGTTATTGTTATCGATGTTGTTGTCGTTATCATACTCGTCGAGCAGCGTGGCGATGAAATCGCCCTCGCGGTCGCCCACGAGCGCGGCAAGAGTGTTGCATGCCCAAGAGTCTTCAAGCTCGAGTATCGCTGTTGTCATCATGGGCACAGTGATGTTCTTGCGTTCGCTGCTATACACTTTCTGGATGCATATTGCAAGCAGTGTTGTCAATTGCTGTGACATTGAGTCGGCGATGCTGGGGTACTCTTTGCCTTCAATGCGTTTTTCCTGTTTTCCGATGATATCGTCAAGCATGTCGGTCATGTCCTTGACGTCGTCGCTGTGCACGTTGATAAGAGCCATGACCCGCATGAACTTGGGTTCCTGGAGCATGACCTTGAGCAGCACCTCAGGGGTGACGAGCTCCAGGTTGAGCTTTTCAGTCATCTGCAAGGCACTGTTGAGAAGCTGCCATGCGTTATCTTCATATCCTATCTGATCCATAATAATTGTATTAACGGGGGAATTTTTACTCGGGTTCGCACTTGAGTCGCAGCGGGTAGCCGTTGTCGCGAGCCTGCTGCATGGCTTGGTTGCTCAGAGTGAGTGCTCGGTCTAGGGTATAGACCCCGGCGATGCCTTTGCCCTGGTGGTGCACTTGTAGCATCACGGCATGGGCATGGGCAGTGTCCAGCCTGAAGATGTTGGTGAGAATTTCCACCACAAAGTCCATGGGGGTGAAGTCGTCATTCACAAGAATGACTTTGTACATGTGTGGTACCTTGAAATTGAGCCGTGTGCGCTCCTTGATTCCGCCTTGAGTGTTTTTTTGTGCCATAATAGTTTACAATATAGACTGCAAAGGTAACACAAAAGTGGCATAGTTGGGTGGTGGGTATTGATTTTTTTTGTAATTTAGCGGTGTAAAAAAAGAATATAACGGTATGGACATGTTTCAAATGCGCATTGAGGAGTTGCGCAAGCAGCTCAATGAGCACAATTATAACTACTATGTGTTGAATGCCCCGGTGATCAGCGACCAGGAGTTTGACGCGCTCATGCGAGAGTTGCAGGATTTGGAGGAGAGTTATCCCCAGTATGGCGACCCGCTGTCGCCCACGCAGCGCGTGGGCAGCGACATCAACAAGGCCTTCAAGCAAGTGACCCACGAGCGTCCCATGATGTCGCTGGCCAACAGTTACAACATCGACGAGGTGCAAGACTTCCTGCGACGCGCCCAGGACGGCCTGGGTGGCGAGTCGTGCGAGATCGTGGGCGAGATGAAGTATGACGGCACAAGCATCTCGGTGACCTATGAGAACGGACGCATGGTGCGTGCCGTGACACGAGGCGACGGCACCCAGGGCGATGACGTGACCAATAATGTCATCACTATCAAGAGCGTGCCATTGCAGTTGCCCGACGGCATGGACTATCCCGAGAAATTTGAGGTGCGTGGCGAGATTCTCTTGCCGTGGGCTTCGTTTGAGCGTCTCAACGAGGAACGACAGTTCAACGAAGAACCGCTCTTTGCCAATCCTCGCAACGCTGCCGCCGGAACGCTGAAGCTGCAAAACAGCGCAGAAGTGGCTCGCCGCGGACTGGATGCTTATTTTTACTTCATGCTGGGCGACAACTTGCCTTTTGAGACACACATGGAGAGCATTGAGGCCCTCAAAAAGTGGGGCTTCAAGACAGGAGAACTCACCATTCTCAAGTCTATCGACAGTGTGAAGGACTTTATCGACCACTGGGACGTGGAACGAAAGAAACTCCCTGTGGCAACCGACGGACTGGTGTTCAAGATCAACTCGTTGCGCCAGCAACTCAACCTGGGTGCGACCGCCAAGTCGCCGCGATGGGCGATTGCTTATAAGTTCGCCCCTGAACGTGAGTGCACGAAGTTGCACAGCGTGTCGTTTGAGGTGGGCCGGTCGGGAGTCATTACTCCGGTAGCCAATCTAGAACCGGTGTTGCTGTCGGGGACAATAGTAAAGCGAGCCTCGCTGCACAACGAGGATGTGATACGCTCGCTCGACATTCACGACGGCGACATGGTGTATGTGGAGAAAGGCGGTGAGATTATCCCCAAGATTGTGGGCGTCGATACCAAGCAGCGCCAAGCTGGTGCCCAACCCTTGCAGTTTGTCAAGGAATGTCCCGTGTGCGGCACTCCGCTCACCCGCATCGAGGGAGAGGCGGCGTGGGTGTGCCCCAACAAGTGGACTTGCCCGCCGCAAATCTATGGCCGCATTGAGCACTTTGTGGGCCGTCACATGATGAACATTGACGGAATAGGCGAGGAGATGGCAATCACACTCTATAATGCTGACTTGGTGAAGGATGTTGCCGACCTCTATGACCTCACCTTCGAGCAGCTGGTGTCGCTCGACCGTTTCCAGGAACGCAGTGCCAACCGTATCTTGCGCGGCATTGAGGAATCGAAGAACGTGCCCTTTGAGCGTGTGATCTTTGCACTCTCAATCCCCTTTGTGGGCGAGACTACTGCAAAAGTGCTCGCACGCAACGTGCACAACATCGACACACTCATGGCGATGCCTGCCGAGCAACTTGCCACTATCAACGAGATAGGCGCTAAGATTGCTGAATCGATAGTGGAATTCTTTGCTGTGGACAAGAACCGTGAGATAGTGGAACGCCTGCGTGCTGCGGGCCTCCAGATGGCAGTGAGCGAGGAAGAACTTGCGTCGCACAGCGACAAACTTGCAGGCAAGAAGATCGTCATCAGCGGTGTGTTCACCCAGCATTCCCGCGAGGAATACAAAGCCATGATAGAGAAAAACGGAGGCAAGAACGTCAGTTCAATCTCGGGCAGCACCGACTATGTTTTTGCCGGGGCCAATATGGGTCCTGCCAAACTTGAAAAAGCCCGCAAACTAGGCATCCCTATCATTGACGAAGCTCAATTCCTCGCCATGATCGAGTGAGGGAGCATCTCATAAAAAGAAAGAGGGTGTGTCAAAATGCGCTTTGGTAGGGTAACAATTCTTTTGCCCTTGCAGGGCGTATTGGTGTTAACGCTTGTTTCCCAGGGCGTTGCCCTG
>JAGHSP010000173.1 GCA_018065815.1 Candidatus Sodaliphilus limicaballi
GAGATGCCCCTTGCGTTAGAATGCCTGTGGACGCTTTGCTCGTTATCGGTTTACCCCATCTACTACCTATACATCTGTCGCCTTACTTCGGACACCATCCCTCGATGGATGTATTTGTTTTTGCTTCCCGCTATGCTGGTGGCAATGCTGAAGCTTGTTGTGCCGGGCGAACTGTCCGACAACATCCGGCAGGTGGTGTTTGTCCCTCAAGTGTTGTTTGTGTGCTTTTGGGGCTACAAACGACTTCGCGATTTTGACCGGAAATTAGCATCGGTTTATGCCGATGTTGAGGGACGTTCAACATCGGCTGTCAAGGCTCTCCTGATAGCGATTTTCGTGATCTCGTGTCTGTCAATGCTTGCAAATGTGCTGGGCCGCAAATGCTTTGGTCACAGTAACTGGGTGCTTGTGCCCATAGCGGTTGCTTTCTCGGTGTTGCAATACACGCTCTGCTACATAGGCTACACCCGCAGTTTCACTATTGAGCAATTTGCAACCGATGCCGGCATCGATGCGCCAGATGATGACGGGCAAGCTGTGGAGACAACAACCGAAGACCCCAAAGAAATAGGTAAAAAGATCCAATCGTTGATGGAGGAGCAGAAACTCTATCTTCAACCAAACTTAAAAATCACCGACGTGGTGAAGAAATGCGGATCGTGCCGCACCTATGTGTCAAATTACATCAACCAGACTGGCAACAATTTCTCGGAATACATAAACAAACTGCGGGTGGAGCACGCCAAAAAACTGCTTGCCAATACCGACATGGTGAAAATGGTGGTTGTGGCCGAAGAATCGGGGTTCACTTCGGAGGCATCGTTCTATCGCAATTTCCGCAAGTTCACAGGAATGACTCCCCAGGAGTGGCTCCGACATCATGGTGACGATGAAACCGCCCCAAAGGCCTAAATCCCGTGTTGCTCCGATAGATTCTATTCGTTACCGGTAGACTTCCAGATAAAGAGTTTGTCGCTGGGACGTATTTTGGTGTCGGTCTTGATTGAGAAGTGATCGCCCTTGACGGCTTTCTCCACCGGCTTGAGGTCCACTCTTATCTCTTCGACGACATGAGAAACTTGTATATTTTTATTCTGATTTTTATGCTTCGCTTAGAAAGTAGCCTGCTCTGCAAGCAAAATGGAATCACCTCATAGATAGTGTATTATCATTTTCAGGACAGAGTCCTCCATTTTTTTGGCGTGAGCCATATAAACTAAAAAAATCATTTTCTTTTTTATACCAAGCCCCGGTTATACCAAAGTGTTGTAACTAGCAGTATTTGGAGAAGTTAGAATAACTCTCGTGATTTTAACCGGACACTGCTATTTAAAAGCCTAGCGACTGCATGGCGCCAGTGATGCGCACTGTGGCGCCCACATACAGCCCGTTCACCGAGGGATCGAACTCGGTGATTTTGCCGCCTGCCAGCCAGGGAGTGACGCGCAGGCCGGTCGATAGGCGAGAGTAGCGCTGGTTGAGGAAGAATGGCTCCAGGGTGTTGCGCTCATAGAGCTTGAAGTCAACGTCCACGCTGGCTATCCATGTGGTCTTGCCCAGATGCTTGTCGTGGGAATCGGTGATGTTGAACAGCCACACCTCGTTCTCGTCTTGCTTCCACTTGATGTCGTTGAGCGTATAGGAAAGACGGGTGTAATAAACGCCTGCTGCCGGGGTTACCGAGATGCGGCCTGACGAGAACACTTTGTAGCCCAGCTGCACGGAGAGTCCTGTGCGTGTGGCGTTGTTGTTGCCCACTATCTGGCCGTCGAAACCGTGTTCCTCCTTTATGTTATAAGGGTTTTCGTTCTTGAATCCGGGCTGACCGTAGTCAAAGTCGGCCTTGAGGCGGAAACGCTTGTAGTCGGCAGTGATGCCGGCAGTGAACTGCGCGCATCCCTTGAGGGTGTTGTGCAGCGAACCGGTCGTTGCTGCATATCCCACACCGCCTTGGATGCCTAGCACCAAGGCGCTCTCGTCGCTCTTGTCTTGTGCCGACGCACACAGCGCCACAACGGCCCCAAGAAGCACTGCAAGTATTGATTTTTTCATCGTGTTTTCTTTTTTTTCGGTAAAATTAGCACCAATTCTCCACCCTGCCAAATTTTGCAACATTTTTTAGCACCGAACTTGAATTTCGCTTGCAAGTGTGAAGAATTTTTGCGAAATTTGCTAGTGATATTCACCATTAAAACATTTTCATTATGAAGAAACTAGCATTTATCATGGCAGCTGGCGTGATTGCTCTCATGGCAGCGAGCTGCGGCAACGAGCAGCAGAATGCGTCGGGCGAGCAATCGCAGGAAACAGTTGAGCAGAACGACACAACCGGTGCCCAGGCACTGCTCGAAGCAGCCGACAAGGGCGACGCCGAGGCACAGCTTGCCTACGCCCGCCTGGCACAGACCACCGCTGTGGCCGACGGCCCCGACTATGTGGCATCGGAGAAATATCTCAAGATGGCTGCCGAGCAAGGCAACAGTGACGCCATGTGGGAACTCGCCGTCATGTATATGATGGGCTATGATGGCGTGGGCAAGAACGACGCCGAGGCCTTCAAGTGGGCGCAGCAAAGCGCCGACAAGGACAACCCCATAGGCATCTATGCGCTGGCGGTTTGCTACGACAGCGGAATAGGCACTGCCGAGGACGACGCAAAGGACGAAGAGCTGCTCAAGAAGGCATTTGAGGGATTGAGCAAGATCGAGACCCCCAACGTGCAGCAGCTGCGCTACCTGGCCCACTGCTATGCCGACGGTGACGGCGTTGCCGAGGACGAGGCAAAGGCAGCCGAGCTCTACCGCAAAGCAGCCGAGCAGGGCGACGCAGCGTCACAGGCACGCCTGGGCGACTGCTACCGCGAGGGCGAAGGCGTGGCAAAGGACATGACCGAAGCCACCAAGTGGTATGACATGGCATCAAAGCAAGGCTTCCCCGTCGATAAGCAATACTGCTCAAAGAAATAATGAGGCATCAACGTGACCGGTAATCGATAACCCCCTATATAAAAAATCGCCCCCGCAATCTTACGGGAGCGATTTTTTTATGATGCAATGTTATTGCGGTCGTTGAAATTACTTAACCTCAGCGAAGTGCTTGATAGTGCGAACCATCTGAGAAGTGTAAGAGTTCTCGTTGTCGTACCAAGAAACAACCTGTACCTGGAAAGTATCGTCAGCAACCTTGCTAACCATAGTCTGAGTAGCGTCGAAGAGTGAACCGAACTTCATGCCGATGATGTCGCTAGAAACGATCTGATCCTCGGTGTAACCGAAAGACTCGTTAGCAGCAGCCTTCATAGCAGCGTTGATGCCCTCTACAGTTACGTCAGCACCCTTAACAACAGCGATAAGGATAGTAGTTGAACCAGTGGGAGTGGGAACGCGCTGAGCAGAACCGATGAGCTTACCGTTGAGCTCGGGAATTACGAGACCGATAGCCTTAGCAGCACCTGTTGAGTTGGGAACGATGTTGCAAGCACCTGCGCGTGAACGGCGGAGGTCACCCTTGCGCTGAGGACCGTCAAGGATCATCTGGTCGCCAGTGTAAGCGTGGATTGTTGACATGATGCCGCTCTGGATGGGAGCATAAGCGTTGAGAGCAGCAGCCATGGGAGCGAGGCAGTTAGTGGTGCAAGATGCAGCGCTGATAACCTTATCCTCAGCTGTGAGAACGTTGTGGTTAACGTTGAAAACGATAGTGGGGAGGTCGTTGCCTGCGGGAGCAGAGATGACAACCTTCTTAGCGCCAGCTGTAAGGTGAGCTGAAGCCTTCTCTTTAGAAGTGTAGAAACCGGTGCACTCGAGAACTACATCTACGTCGAGCTCGCCCCAAGGAAGCTCAGCAGCGTTGGGCTTTGCGTAGATAGTGATCTTCTTGCCGTCGACAACGATGAAATCCTCACCAGCCTCAACAGTGTGCTTGCCCTCGCCGAACTTACCAGCGAAGCCACCCTGAGCTGTGTCATACTTGAGAAGGTGAGCGAGCATCTTAGGAGAAGTAAGGTCATTGATTGCTACTACCT
>JAGHSP010000282.1 GCA_018065815.1 Candidatus Sodaliphilus limicaballi
CCCAAGACAGTTACTAAAATAGGCGACCAGGCATTCTATAACTGCACCAAACTCACCGACCTCACATTCCTGCACACAGGCTATATTCCCACACTGGGCTATAAAATATGGGGCAATAACGCATCATCGTTTACTGCCTATGCACGATGGAAAGACCTCAGGATGCTGTTTGAAGCAACATCATCATGGACAGACAAGAACCGCATCAACGGATACATCTCCAACACTGCGTCTTACAAGGACATCGCAATGTTCCACCCCGTCGATTGGGATGCCAGCGGTCTGGAAGCATACATCGTGACCGGTTACAACGATACTCGTCGCGAGATATATACCAGGAAAGTAAGCAAAACTCCCGATGCCGAGGGTGTAATTGTAGGCGGCATCAATGCTAATGCGATTACTAAACTCAAGCGACCTGCCACCTCGGTTCCCACAATCAATGACAACCTGCTCATAGGCCACCTCAGCGACAGAATAGACGTGTACGGCCAGAATGGATTTATCTTCAATAGCAGTGACCAGACTTTCATCCAATCCATATTCCCCAGTCAAAATTATGTCACCTATGGTGACGCTTGGCTCAATTGCCTGCCCAAGCACACCTTGGCACAAGGCTCCACATGGAAGGTGACATTCCCCAGCAGTGGCATCAAGGGCGATGTGGACGGCAACGGAACTGTTGACATCAACGATGCCAATATCCTCATCAACATCCTCCTGGGTAAAGACACCGCTAGCAAATACAACGGCCGCGCCGACGTTACCGGCGACGGCACCATAGACGTGAGCGACCTCAACGCCACCCTCAACATCATCCTGGGGAAGTGAGGTAAAAGTATAAAAGTTTAATCGTTTAACCGTTTAAAGGTTTAACCGGGTTTTCGAGTAATCGAATTATCGATACCTCGATTAACGGCTATCCCCTTTAAACTTTTAAACCATTAAACCTTTAAACTTTTATTTTATACCATTATTTTGCTATCTTTCAGCATGTTTTTGGCTAAAAATGATTATCTTTGCATTTTGCAATAGTATATTTTGAATTAACAACTAAAATTAAACTATATGAAGAAACTATTTTTCAGCCTTATCATGGCATTAGTTGCTGTCCAGGCATGGGCAGCTGTAACAGTGGGTACTACCATCGTAAACGGAGACCTATCCTACAAAGTCACCAATGCTGCCACATCTGAATCAAATGGCAAAGTTCAGGTTCAGGGACTCAGCACCAGCGGTGCCGCTAAGTCATCTCTTGACTTGAGAATTCCCGCCTACCTCACTTACAACAACGAGACCCTGCTGGTGACCAGCATCAAGGAGTCGGCATTTGCCGGCAAGACCTCACTAAGGTCAGTCTCAATGGATTATGGCGTGGAAGAAGTTAACAAACAGGCTTTCCAGGGATGTACCGGCATCACATGGGTGAGAATGCCCAGTACCATGCGCTGGATATATGACAACGTATTCAATGGTTGTACAAGCCTCCAGGGTGTGTTCATTGCCGTGAACGACCCCACGGGACGCGTGTTCAACTCCACAGCGTTCCCAAGCAACTCGGGCATGACACTGTATGTGTCCAAGACCTGCAAGAGCACCGACCTGTTCAAGAACATGGTAGCATTCTCAAAGTTTGCAACCATCACACAAAGCGAGGTAGCCTATGACTACAAGAGCGGTGCCATGTATCTGGTGTGTACCAAGAACCCTGTCAGCACCAATTATGGCGAAATAGCACTGACAGGCATTGATGCTACCAAGTTGACCGACGGAGCATTCTCAAGGAGCAACTCACTCATTGCATTTGGCCCTTACAAGTTCTATCTCACTGCAGTTGCCCAGAAGGCCTGCTATGGCAATACCGGCATCAAGTCGGTCAACTTCACCGGCTGCACCCAACTTGCTACGCTCCAGAGTTCGGCATTCTCGGGATGTACCAACCTGACCGAAATCGTCCTCAACAGCGGGTTGAAAACAATCGGCTCATACGCATTTGAGAACACAGCAATCCCCTACATTGATATCCCCGCCAGCGTTACCAGCCTCCCTATTAGTATGGTGGACAGGGCCAAGTACTGCAAGTCAATCAATGTAGAGTCGGCCAACACAACCTATGCAACGTACGAAGGTGTGCTCTACAACAAGTCCAAGACCAAACTCCTGCGCGTTGCCGAGGCTAACAGCTGGGCCAACTGGAGCGACTATTCTTTCCCCTCGACTCTGACCGAAATTGGCGAATATGCATTCGATCGCTGCCAGTATATCAAGTCAGTAAGCATCCCCTATGGTGTCAAAACCATTGGCTCGTATGTATTCCGGTACAGCAGCATCACGTCATGCAAGATTCCCAGCGGCGTGACCTCGGTGAACAAGAGTCTGTTCTATGGCTGTACCAACCTTGAGACACTCTATTGCAACCTCAAGACCGTGCCCACCGCTAACAGCGACATGTTCAAGGATTGCAAGAAGACAAATCTCTATGTCCACAACGACGCGGTGAACAGCTACAAGGCTGCCGATTATTGGAAGGAATGGTCAAACATCAAGAGCGGAGCGTTTGACATCACCGATTACTGTTTCAAGGGCGACAATGGCCTTAACTATGAAGGCCACTTCTTAATCACCTCTACACAAGCGCAAACCCGTGGTGAGCAAAAATATGATGGTCTCGCTAGAATGGTGGGACAATACATCTATCCCAGCACAGGCGGTACCATCGAGGTTCCATACGAACTGAGTGGTGCTGGCAAGAAGTTTGCCGTTACAAGCATCGGTAAGAACGTGGTGTACTCTACTCCCAACAAGGACTACACCCTCAAGCTGTCGTTCAATATTGATACAATTGATTCCAACGCGTTCAATGGCCAAAGCCATCTCATTCAGCTCGAACTCAATCCTGGTCTCAAGTATCTGGGTAGCTGGGCATTCAAGGGATGTCGCATTGCCAACGACTTGGTATTCTCTCATGGACTTATCTACCTTGGAGCAGAGGCTTTCAGCGGTTGCACGTTCAAGAAACTTCTTGTTCCATCATCGGTATCATTAATGAGTTTGTCGGCATTAAGTGGTCTGAACAAACTTGAGGAACTTGTTTACAACCGTAATTACAGCACATCAACCGGTTGGGACTTTACATCAGTTCCCTCAACCTGTAAGCTTTACGTACCCACAGGTATCGTTAAGCAGTTCAAGAACCATGCCGAGTGGGGCAAGGCATTCAGCAACATTCAGGCCGGTGCTTACGACTTCTCGTTCCTCAACCAGGACAACACTATGTATCACTACACCATCACTTCTACCACCCCCATCAAATACAACGGAACCCAATTTTATGGCAAGGCTAAGTATGTGTACCACCCCGTGCACAAAACCCTTGACGATTGGGACGGATGGTATTGCAACGGCGGAGGCATTGACCAGACCAACGGACGTTATATGCGTTATCTCATAACCGAGATTGGCGACAGTTGCCTCGCTGGATGTACAAGTGTGAAGACAACCACCCTCAAGACTATGGATTGCCTTGAAAAAATCGGCAACTACGCATTCTATCAGAGTGGTATCAACGAACTCGAACTGCCCGCATCGGTAAAGACTATTGGCAATTATGCGTTTAACAGCTGCAAGAACCTGTATCAAATCACATGCAACGCCACTACACCGCCCACCATTCAGGCAACCACCATCAACACGTCTTACGACAAGACGCTCAAGGTGCCCGATGCAAGCGTCAACGCCTACAAGGCTGCCAACTACTGGAAGAACTTCTACCGCATCATAGGCATTAACGGCACTCCCAGCGGCAAGGAGGGCGACGTGGACGGCAACGGCACTGTTGACATCAACGATGCCAATATCCTCTTCAACATCCTCCTGGGCAAGGACACCGCAAGCAAATACAACGGCCGCGCCGACGTGGATGGCAATGGCACAGTAGATATCACCGATGCAAACCTAATCATCAACATACTGCTGGGCAAATAAAGATGATTAGAGATTAGAGGGATAATTCGAAATATCGAAAAATCGAAATATCGAAATATCGATAACTCGATTAAACCCTTAAACCCTTAAACTTTTAAACTTTTAAACCTTTAAACTTTTAAACTTTTAAACTTTTAAACTTTTACAACGATTAAACTTTTACAACAATGATAAAGAAACTCATTTCAAGCACTACATTTGCTCTCGTGGCTGTTGCCATGAGTGCGGCGCCCATCTCGCGCCAGCAGGCGATGAGCCGCGCACAGGCATCCCTTGCCAAGCAAGGCATC
>JAGHSP010000080.1 GCA_018065815.1 Candidatus Sodaliphilus limicaballi
CACATCCCCAAAGGGATGTTTCACTTATTCTCCATATCTATTTTTTGCCCCACCAACCGGAAAAATCCGCTGATCCACTATCAGCCTCTCATTGTAAATATGTTTTCAATAAACAAATTAGTGAAATCCGCGCGGGGAGTTCCATTGGTATGTAGTTAGTTTTACAAGAAACCAATGATATTTTATCCTAAAAATTACTAATTAATTTTGACTTGTCAATTAAAGACATTAACTTTGCATCGCAAAACAACATTGATTAATAATTTAAAGACAATATTATTATGAAGAAAGCTATCACACTTTGTGTACTTGCGATGTATGCTTGCGTATGCTTCGCTGTGGCACAAAACAAGCAACATTGCGAGAAGAAAGCACAAGCATGTGTAGAACAATGTGACAAGAAAGCACAGCACTGCCAAAAGCAGGAATGCGGCAAAGCCGACAAGAAACAGTGCAAGGCCGACCAACAATGCGCAAAGCAAGAATGCAAGGCCGACAAGAAGCAGTGCAAGGCTGAATTGAAATGCGCAAAGCAAGAGTGCAAGGTCGAGAAGAAAGACTGCAAAGTAAGCAGAAAAAAAGAAAAAGCAGTGCGTGAGTAGTTGCTAAAAAGAGAGCTAAATAACTTGTTAAGCACGACAACGCGAATAGATGGCATCAGGGCTAAAACTCTGGTGCCATTACTTTTTTAGAATTTCTAGTTGTGTTTAATAAAAAAATATTATCTTTGTAAAAAAATTTGACAACGACATGAAAGGTATAGTACTCGCAGGCGGTTCAGGCACGCGCCTCTACCCCAGCACCAAAGGCGTGAGCAAGCAGTTGATTCCCATCTATGACAAACCGATGGTCTTCTACCCCATCTCGGTGCTTATGCTTGCGGGAATACGCGAGATTCTCATTATCTCCACGCCGCACGACCTGCCGCAGTTTGAGCGACTGCTGGGCACTGGCGAGGACCTAGGCGTCAAGTTCTCTTACGCCGAGCAACCGCGTCCCGAAGGCTTTGCACAGGCGTTCATCATAGGCAAAGACTTCATAGGCGACGACAGCGTGTGTCTCGTGCTGGGCGACAATATATTCTATGGCCAGCGTTTCACCGGCATGCTCATGGATGCAGTGAGAATGACCGATGAGCAGGATTGTGCTACCCTCTTTGCCTACAAGGTCAAGGATCCCGAGCGATTCGGCGTGGTGGCATTTGACGACCAGGGACGTGCCACAAGCATCGAAGAGAAACCCGCCGCACCCAAGTCAAACTATGCTGTGACAGGACTTTACTTCTACCCTAACGACGTGGTCAAAATAGCCCACACCATCAAGCCTTCGGCCCGTGGCGAACTCGAAATCACCACCGTCAACCAGGAATTCCTTGCCCAAGACCGCGTGCGCGTGCAGACCCTGGGCCGCGGATTTGCCTGGCTCGACACCGGCACTGCCGACTCTATGCTCGACGCCTCAAACTTCATCCAGACCATCGAGACCATGCAGGGCGTGCAGGTTGCAGCACTTGAAGAAATCTCCTTCCGAAAGGGATGGATCACTGCGCAGCAACTCAAAGAACTGGCCGAGCCAATGATAAAGAACCACTACGGACTATACCTCTTACGCCTCGCCGAGAATGGAATCTAACAAACCGCACATCATACAGTTACCCAAGATTACCGACCCGCGCGGAAACCTATCCATCGTGGAGAGCGAGCAGCATGTGCCGTTTGACATCAAGCGCGCCTACTGGATCTACGACGTGCCCAGCGGCATGCAGCGCTACGGACACGCATTCCGCACACAGCACGAGTTCATCATCGCCCTCTCGGGCAGTTTTGATGTCATACTCGATGACGGTATCGGCGAGCAGCTGTTTCACATGGACCGCGCCTACTACGGCCTGTATGTGCCGCCCATGACATGGCGACGCATCGAGAATTTCTCGTCGAACGCGGTGGTATATGTCCTTTCTAGCGAATTGTATGACCCAGAGGACTACATCGAGGACTTTGAGGAGTATAAGAGATTAAAGATTAGAGATTAAGGATTAGAGATTAAGGATTAAGGATTAGAGGGGATAATCATGCAAGACTTTGCTGCAATCGACTTTGAGACTGCTAATAACTGTCAATCGAGCGTATGCTCGGTGGGCATAGTCATTGTGCGCGGCGGAGTTGTCATCGACAAATTCTATTCGCTCATACAACCCGAGCCCAACCACTACCAGTATTGGAACACACGCGTGCATGGTTTAAGGTGCGAAGACACCGAGTGCGCTCCCGTATTCCCCCATGTGTGGGCACAGGTTGAGCCGCTCATCGAGGGACTGCCGCTGGTTGCACACAATGCACGTTTTGACGAGAGCTGTCTCAAAGCGGTGTTCCGCACCTACCAGATGGACTACCCCGACTATACATTCTTTGATACCCTGCGTGCTGCGAAGCATGCGTTTCCTCACGCCCCCAACCATCAACTTCACACCGTTGCCGCCATGTGTGGCCACCCCATGACAAACCATCACCACGCCCTCGCCGATGCCGAAGCCTGCGCCAACATCGCCATCGAAATCATGTAAACATTGTAAATATTGCCGCGCTTTCAAAATTGACTAGGAAAACGCTGTCAATGCTTCGTTTTTCGTTTTTCGTTTTTCGTTTTTCGTCAAATTGTTGTATCTTTGTGGTTTGGAAATAATTGAAACTACAATGGAAGTTAATCCTTACTTGACATCGAGCGTTGATAACTGCTGCATCATTGAGCTGTCGCGGCATCACCATGCCAACGGCAACCTCACCGTGGTGGAGGATAATGACCCCATCCCGTTCAAGATACGCCGCACTTACTACACCTACGACATTCCTGGCGGCGAGGAGCGTGGCGGGCATGCGCACCGTGCTCTCTATCAGCTCATCGTGGCCATCAGCGGCAGCTTCGACGTCGTTATCGACGATGGCGTCAAGCAGCGCATAGTCACTCTCAACCGTCCCTATCAGGGCCTGCTCATAACGCCCGGCATCTGGCGTGTGCTCAACAACTTCACCTCGGGAGCCGTGTGCATGGTCCTTGCCAGCGAGCACTACGACGAGAGCGACTACACGCGCGAGTACAGCGACTTCCTTTCACTCACTCAAGACAAACGACAAGCATGAAATATCCTTTTCTCAGCCTCAAGCAGGCCAATTCTCCCTACGAGGACGAACTCAAGCAAGCCGCAGTGAGCGTCATCGACTCTGGCTGGTATCTCCACGGCAAGCACACCGAACTGCTTGAGCAAGAAATCGCATCGCTGTGCCAGGCGCGCCACTGCATCGCCGTGAGCAACGGCCTGGACGCGCTGCGCCTGATTCTGCGTGCCTACATCGAGCTGGGCCGTCTCAACCGCGGCGACAAGGTCATCGTGCCGGGCAACACATTTGTGGCATCGGTGCTCGCCATCAGCGACAACGGGCTTGTGCCAGTGCTGTGCGACCCTGACCCCGTGACCATGAACCTGGACAGCAACTGCGTGGAGCGGCTCATCACACCCGAAGTTAAGGCCATCATGCCCGTCCACCTCTACGGCACCCCCTGCTGGGACGAGAAACTCAAGGACCTCGCCACACAGCACAACCTGCTCGTGATCGAGGACAATGCCCAGGCCATAGGTGCGCAAGCCAGTGTGGACGGACTCAACGGCACCCGCACCACAGGCGCCCTGGGTCATGCAGCAGGCATCAGCTTTTACCCCACCAAGAACCTCGGGGCACTGGGCGATGCCGGAGCAGTGACCACCTGCGACGACGATCTGGCGCGCACCGTGCGAGCGCTTGCTTCCTACGGCAGCGACCGTCGCTACCACAACATCTACTGCGGTTTCAACTGCCGCATCGATGAGATACAAGCCGCCATGCTGCGTGTGAAGCTGCGTCACCTCAACGAGGAGAACGCCCGCCGTGACGCCATCGCGCAGGCCTATAACGAAGCCATCACCCATGCAGGAGTCATCACCCCCGCACGGTTCGAGGGCATGAAGCAGGTGTGGCACCAGTACGTGATACGGGTAGTCACAGGCCGCGACGACTTCCGCGCCCGCTTGGAGCAGCTGGGCGTAGGCACCGACATCCACTATGCTACCCCGCCCCACTGCCAGCCCTGCTACGCCGGGCTTGAGCATGGCCCGCTTCCCGTCACCGAGCAGCTTGCCGGCGAAGTGGTGAGCCTGCCCATCGCACATTCCGTCACAGAGGACGATGCACGTGCCATAGCAGCAATCATCAACTCCCTGTAACCCTCCTTAACAAGCAGCCACGACCCTATGCAATTTGACTCCTATATCTACGCCATCTTCCTGCCGCTGGTGTTCCTGCTCTACTGGGCACTTGCCAAGCGTCTGAAGTGGCAGAACGCCATGCTGCTTGCCGCCAGCTACACCTTCTACGGCTGGTGGGACTGGCGTTTCCTGGGACTCATCATCGCCACATCGCTCACCACGTGGGCAACGGGGCTGGCCATCGACAGCAGTTCTCACCGCAAGGCATGGGCTGCGATGAGCATAGTGTTCAACCTGGGCATACTGTTTGCGTTCAAGTACTTCAACTTCTTCAACGACGCGGCGACGTCACTGCTATCGTCGCTAGGCATGACGCCCGACTGGCCCACGCTGAACATCATCCTGCCCGTGGGCATCTCCTTCTACACCTTCCAGGCAATCAGCTACACGGTGGACGTGCTGCGCAAGGACATCAAGCCCACGCGCGACCTCACCGCATTCATGGTATATATAGCCTTCTTCCCGCAACTTGTGGCAGGCCCCATAGAGCGAGCCCGCGACCTGTTGCCCCAGTTCCTCAAGCCCAAGCAGTTTGACTATGCCACAGCAGTCACCGGCATGCGCCAGATACTGTGGGGACTCACTAAAAAGATAGTCATAGCCGACTCGCTGGGCGGTTACCTCGACACCATGCTCTACACCCCCGCCCAGGAGAGTGCCACCACGATAGTCATGGCAGCGTTCATCTTTGCCATGCAGATTTATGCCGACTTCAGCGGTTACAGCGACATCGCCATCGGTTCGGCAAGGCTGCTCAACATCAAGCTCAGCGCCAACTTCAAATACCCATTCCAGTCACGCTCGTGGAACGAGCTCTGGACCCGCTGGCACGTCACCCTCATGACATGGCTGCGCACTTATGTTTTCTATCCTTTGGGCGGCAGCCGTTGCTCCCGCTGGCGCACGGCACTCAACGTGATGACCGTGTTCTTCCTGTCAGGACTGTGGCATGGCGCAGCGTGGACATATGTGCTGTGGGGCACAGTGTGCGGACTGCTCATGCTGCCGCGGGTATTCATTGCGCGTCCCAAGCACGAAGGCATAGCATCCTGGCGCGACCTGCCGCGGTGCTTCTTGCAGTTTGCCCTTTTTGGCCTCGCGATGCTCATCTTCCGCGCTCACAGCCTCACCCACGTGGGAGAGATGTGCCATGCACTCGTTCACGGCAGCTGGACCACCCTGCCCCTGGGCATCACCGCGCTTGCCTACATGTTGCCGCTCGCCGTTGCCGACTGGATGGGCCGACGCCACGAGTTCCCCTTGCAACACCTCCCCTTGCCCACCTGGGCACGATGGGCAATATACTGGACACTGCTCGCACTCATAGCCTATTACAGCACTGGCCAGCAAGTGAGTTACATCTATTTCCAGTTTTAGTTGAGAGTTGAGAGTTTAATTAATATAATAAGTCATCGTTATCGTTCATCGTTATCGTTAAAAAATGACCCTACGTCGCTTCATATTGCGTAGCCTGCTGGCACTGCTCCCGGTGATAATCTTCATCGGCACCTACGCAGTGCTCGACCCATTCAAGGTGATCTACCGCTATGACGAGCCATCCGCTCCCGGCGACACCGTCGCCCTGGGCCACAATGCGGGGTTTGCGTCAATCAAATGCCTGGAGCGCAATCTCAAGGCCGGACGCACATACGACTCGTTTATCCTGGGTTCCTCCATGTCGCAAGCCTACACCGCATGCGACTGGAGCGAGCATCTCCCCGCCGGCGCCAGCATCTTCCACCTCGATGCCAGCGAGGAAACACTGCAAGGCATGCTCGACAAGCTGCGCTACCTGCACGACCATGGCATCAAGGTGAGCAACGCCCTCATCATCATCGAGGAAGCAATGCTGCACCGCGACCCCAACGACACCAACTTCCTCTTTGTGCGTCCCAGCAGCACCACCCCCGATGTCAACTGGGTGCAGTTCCAACTTGCATTCTTTGAGGTCTATAAGAACCCCACCTTTATAGGCTACAGCATTGCCCCCGCACGGTTCCGCAGCACGATGCTCAAGAAACGCATGACCACAGCAATGCTAGAAACCCACACCGACTCGACCAACGAGAACATCTTCACCAGTGTGGATAGCCTCATCGCTGCCGACCCCGATGCCTATTTCACCGCTAAAAGGCTGCAATCCAACTACTACTGCCCGCCTCCGTTACCCGAGTGTCTAGGCATTACCCCCGAGCGCGAACGCATCATCGAGCAGATTGCAGCCATTATGCACGACGGCGGCACCGACTACCGCGTGATAGTGCCTCCGCGCTTCAACCGCCAGCAGCTTCACCCCTGCGACCTCGCCGTGCTTCACACCCACTTCGGAGCCCAGCGCGTGCACGACTACAGTCATCACCCTTACAGCACCGACCCGCGTGCCTACTATGACTGGGCAGCCCACCTCACCACATCCCGCTGCGCAGCCCTGCTCCACGATGCCTACACCACAGGCCGCTGACCCTGCTAAACTGAATTGCTTGGTTCACGTGCGAAGGAAGTGCATTTTTTTTGAGATTTATCACTTTTATCGCAGTTATCAGCATTATCACTTTTATCACATTTATCACTTTGATCACTTTCCTGCGGGCGCTGGACCAATTTCAGGGCGTTTTTTGGTCCAAAACGGAAGTGACTGCTAGCATGAAAAAGCAGGATGTTTCGTGATAGCCCCATTTTCCTGCAAAAATAAAGCACATCACGCCAAACCACCCCATCAACCAAGCAAGTGACGGAAGACCCCGATGATGCTCGCGGGAGAAACCGCGGGGACGGGACCGAGAACGGGACCTGCAACGGGAACGGCAGCTGACGCTGCTGGCACGGGGGCTTGCTGGCGGAGGACCTGGGTGGAAGGAACGAGGAGCAGGGGCTCGCGGGAGAAACCGCAAGAACTTAATAAAGCCAAAACTAGTGATGAAAAAAAATAGGTGCAGTTGCAAGAAGTTTGAAAAATAATTCTTACCTTTGGAAAATCATTGGGACGGCATGCCAGGACACGGGTGCCGCAGTGCCACGGAGGTGGCACACTCCCAATGAGTTATTTTTCCATTTTACACTCAATTGCTTTCAAATTTTGAACCTTTGTACTGATTATACAGCATAAAGAGCCGCATTCCATGCAACGCACGAGTTGTGAATTGCTTTCGAATTTTGTACCTTTGTACTGATTATACAACAAAAATGTACGGAGAATACAAAACCAACAG
>JAGHSP010000311.1 GCA_018065815.1 Candidatus Sodaliphilus limicaballi
GTATCAATGTAAATAAATTTAGTAATTTTGCATTTCAAAATAGATTTTCCATGAATTTGCTTAAAATAACAATGCTTGTAGTGGTATCTCCACGCATCGGGTGGGACGAAATGAATCGCTCAAGTGTCAAGACCAGCGACATCTTGTCTAAAGCATTCTTTCCAATGCTCATATTCCTGGCTTTGACTGCGTTTGCGCCGCTAATTTATGACGCAAACTTGACCTTTGTGTCAGCAATTATCAGCTCTATCTTTCATTTCTCGGCCTATTTCTTGTCTTACTACTTGGTGAGTTATTTACTTGGAGGTTTTTACCCCGAACTCGTGAAGACCAAAGCCGGTAAGGGACGAGTGAACGATTTCATTTTGTTCAACTTGATATATCTCATGTTTTTGAGCATCATCGAAAACCTGTTGCCCATTGACTTCACACCCGGATTATTCATGATGCTTTATGTCATCTGGCTGGTCAACGTGGGTGCACCTTATTTGGGCATAAAAGAAGAGAAGAAAAACAAGTTTGTGTTTATTGCATCAGCCATGTTGCTGGTTGCCCCAATCTTTTTACACCTGATACATTAAAACTATGGCATCATCAAATATAAATATAAAAAACCGTAAAGCGTCATTCGACTATGAAATAATAGAGACAATGACTGCCGGCATTGTGTTAACTGGTACAGAAATCAAGTCATTAAGACAAGGTAAAGCCGGACTTACCGATACATACTGCCTGAAACAAAACAACGAACTATGGGTAAAAAACATGTATATTGCCGAGTATTCCTATGGTTCCTACAACAACCACACCACACACCGCGATCGCAAATTGCTTCTCAACCGCAAAGAACTAGTGAAGGTCTTTAAGAGCGTTGAGCAACCCGGATATTCGATTGTACCGTTGCGCGTATTTATCAACGAACGAGGGCTTGCCAAAATGGTGATTGCGATTGCCAAAGGTAAAAAAGTTTACGACAAACGACAAGCAATAAAAGAACGCGAAGATAAACGAAATATTGATAGAATGTTTAAACGCTAAAACAATCATTTCGTCAACACTAACAAACGGGAGATTCCTCTGCGGAGTCTTCCGTGTTTTATAACAAACGGGGGATTCCAATGCAGAGTCTTCCGTGTTTTATTATAATCAAATTCCCCGCAAGTCTATTTAACATAATATTGGTTATGATTCAAAATACACACATATATATAAGCCCCTGTGCCCGACGGTTTTCCGTCGGGATGTATTTCCTGCGAGTCAATTAAATTCACAGTTTCCGTTTCTTCGTTTTAGATTTTTTTCCTTCCAGATTTGCTGCTTGTTGCAGTTTTTGAGCAGTATTGCGATGCTTGGTTGACAAATCTTCCAGATCGAGATTATCATATATCTCGGCAAGTGCGTAATGCGGTTCCCATTTTTTCTTGTCGGCCTTGATTGCTCTTTTAAAACTTTTTATTGCCGACGAGATTTTCTTTTGTTCCCTGTAAAGACTCGCCAAACCTAGATGAGCCTCATAGCAGTCACAATTAATTTCAAGGGCTTTCTTGAATTCTTCTTCGGCAGTATCCTGCTCATCTATAAGAACATACAGCTTGGCTTTTCCGGCATGAGCCTCGTAAAAGTCTGGACATATGCGTAATGCTTTATTGAAATTGGCAAAAGCCGACTTAATTGCAATCTCATCGAGAGGTTTATTAGAATCGACAGTGTATGTAATTGAGTGACTTCCCATTAACGTATATTCTTGTGCAAGGTCGTGCAGTGTTCCGTCCTTTTCGTTAATGACTTTTTTTAACTCGGCGACTGTGTTGTTCAGTTTATTGAACTGCATCAGTTTCCTGGCTATCAGCCGTTGAACAGCAGGATTGTGTATGGAGGGCTTTATCTCGCTTGCTTTCAAGAAGCAGTCTATCGCGTCCTGAAATTCAAAGTGGTCAAAGGCATGGGCTGCGCGACGATACAGCACATTGGCTTCTTCTTGCTTCAATGCACCATTCACAAGGATCTGGTTGTTGAATTGCTGACTGAAAAGGACAACCGCCATATTAACGATTATATCCCTCTCCGAAAGCGGTTTAAGCAACGTAATTCCCTCGATAGCCGTACACCTTGACAATGCTACATAGGTTTGGCCACTAGAAAACGCTCCTCCCGAGAAATCAATGGTGATGTTGTTGAAAGTAAGTCCCTGGCTCTTGTGCACGGTTAATGCCCATGCAGGTTTAATGGGATATTGCTGGAATGAACCGAGTATTTTCTCGACTACAATATTTTTCTTCTCGTCGAAAGAATACTGCATGTTTTCCCATACTTCTTCCTCTACCTGATGCACTACCCCATCTTCAAGTTCTACTTTAACAGCCCCTTCAAGTGACGAGATTTTACCGATTGTGCCGTTGACCCATCGGTTGTCCTTGTCGTTTCTTATAAAGATCACTTGTGCACCCACCTTCAGTTGCAAATCCTTTGCCGTGGGCAAATCATTCTCGGGGAAATCGCCGTCAATAACACCTGTAAACGTGAATTCTGGAGTCTTGAGAGCCGCCATGTGCTCGTCATTAATGGAATCTACCGTGTCACGTCTAGTTGCTATTGTCATAGCAAACTCACCGGTTTGCTGCGCGCCGCAACGGCTATTTAGCATCGCCATGTCGGCAGCGCTGGTGTGCCCCACCCTAACCCTGTCTAGCAACGAGATGAATCCGGCATCATTCTGGCGATACACCTTGCGCAGTTCAATGGGCACCAAACCTAAATCAGCAAACACACGAGCGTTGAAAAAGAAAAACTGCTTGTAAAATCGACCAAGTATCTCCCGCATGTCGCGAGTGACGACGGGTTCAAGTTGGAATATGTCGCCCACAAACAACAGCTGTTTGCCACCAAATGGCTCACGCATGTTGCCTGAATAGATTTTCAATATCTTGTCAATAAAGTCGATTATATCGGCCCGCACCATCGAAATCTCATCGATGATAATCAGTTCAAGACTTTTTAGCAAGTTCACCTTATCCTTGGGATAACGTTGCGTTTTCCTGATTTGGCGAGGAGCAAAATCAGGGTCATCGGGCAAAAGCGGCTTAAAAGGAATCTTGAAAAAGGAATGTAACGTCTGCCCTCCCACGTTCACGGCGGCAATGCCAGTGGGTGCCAGCACAACATATTTCTTGGACGTGTTGGCACATATATACTTGAGGAATGTGCTTTTACCTGTTCCGGCCTTGCCGGTGAGGAAAACGCTTTGGCGTGTGTGCTGCACCAGGTTCCACACATTCTGAAACTCGGCATTGTTCAGGTCTAAATTTTCGGGCAGGTCGATATTCATTATTTTCTTTTTATTTTGTGTAAAGTTACTACAAATTAGCGAGAATAGGAAATAAAAATGCGCCAAAGTAACAACTCGTTATAGCAAAACAATGGCAACTATCTCTTAATGAAATAATTGCCATCGTTATTATGATAAGAGTATGTAATATCAGAAACGGAATCCTATTGATGCCAGGATGCGGTGGTTGCTATCCTTAACCTCGGCACCGACAGTGGGCAGGTCAACGATGCCAGAGAATGCATGATAATTGCTCTTGCGCTGCTGGTTCACATAGGCAAGGTCACAGTAGAAGCTGCCCTGGTGATAACCCAAACCTGCTGTGATGTGCTGGTTGCTAGTGTCGTATGAGTAAGAGGGATCGGTACCTGCTACTTCTACCCCAACCTTATCGTTCTTCACATCATCACTAGTGGTTGATGTCTGATAAGAGTAACCTGCACGCAGGCTGAAGTTGGGTGTAACACGATATTCAGCACCCAGTCTCAACGTGTGCGAGGGTTGCATGTAGTTCTTGATTTCGTAGGTCGCATCAGCAAATTCGCGTCCACTGTCATCGCAGATGCGCATTGCATCATTGCCGGTATATTCATAATCGGCGCTGATGATGCCCTTGCCTCCAACTACCGCTGCAACGCTACCAATGAGTTTCCAAGGAGTCTTGATGTCGTAGTAAACGACATTCTCGGGGTAACGTTCTTCTACGACGTAAGATGCCTTCACCTTATCGCCATAGTAATCTGCACTGATATTACCACTATATACATCCTTCATATTATAGAATGTGGGAGTGTGCACTGCAAGACCAAAACGAAGTTCGTTCACGGGTTTGAAAATCACACCGAGCTTACCGTTCAATCCAGTTCCCACGGTGCGTGATGAGTTTACGATACCAAATGCAACATTGCCATTAACAAGTTTAGCCGATGCCATGTCTGCACGGTCATAAACAACTGTGTTCTCGAGCACTTCGCCATAATACTTGTAACTCTCATACAGCAACTCGGTGAATCCCACCGAGACACCCCAGTAGAATTTGTTGTAGATGTTGCCGCCAAATGCGAGATTGTATTCGTCGGTGTGTCCCCACTGCTCTACTTCGAACTCGTTGCTGCCATAAACGTCATCATATCCAAGGCCTTCAAATTTTTTGCCACTGGCGTCAGAGAGATTTACCAGATTTGTCTGATAAGACGCAATCTGATCCCATCGAGCATTTCCGTCATAATAAGGGTTAAAGCCTACGCGTGAATACAAGTCGTTAACTGTAACGCCGTCTTGCATCATCTTTTCGGCAATGTAGTTGGTTACCGAAGTAGGGATGTTTTCCATTGCACCGGTATAGTGACGGCGGAAGGAATTAATTCGATTATAACTGATACCAAAGTTTATGTTGGGCATCACGTCGCTGTTGAGCTTGATTGCTCCCACATATCCGGCATTCGACAGCAGGAACTGGTTGTTGGTGCACTTCTGGCCAGTAGCAGTGCTTGAATTGAGATCTAAGCTAGCGGTAACATTGACGTCCGAGCTGCGGTAAACGCCTATACCTGCAGGGTTCTGGCCCAGCACAGAGATGTCGCCGCCCAAGGCACCAAATGCTCCACCCATTGAAATGAAACGCGACGTGCCGCGCAACTGGGTCTGTGAATATTGCAATGCATCAAACGCATATTGTGCATTAACCGCCAGAGGCAATGCCATAATTGCTAATGCTGTAGTTATCTTCTTCATAATATAATTGGAATTTTTTCGGTTACTCTATTTGTTTTAACGAGGATGTACCCAAGCACATCCTCGTTATATTTCTAGTTTGGATTAGTGTCGACGACCTCCACCGCCGCCACCGCCGTGACTGCCACCGCCACTGAATCCACCGCCACCACGGCTACCGCCTCCGCTGAATCCACCGCCGCCGCGTGATCCGCCGCCGTAACTACCGCGTGAACCAGAGTCGTAACTGCGTGAGGGTGTGTAAGAGCGGCTCTCCGATGAACGAGAGGGTGTGCGAGAATCCATATGCGAATCAGAGCGTGTTACTGAACGCTGTGTGGGTGACACGCTGCGTGTAGCGATGTCGCGAGTAGACCGATTGGTGCCCAAGTTTCCGATTGAAGAAGCCGGACGACGTCCATTGTTCATTCCTCCATCTACGTTGGGACGCACGCGTCCGTTGGTCATTCCGCCAGGAGTGCGGTTGCCAGTGCGGTTGTTTCCTCCAAAAACGCCGCGGCGAGAATCGTTTCCGCCATAAGTGTTTCTGCCGATTGTTGAAGGACGGCGAGCGGGAGTGTTGTAACCATAGTAGTGATGTCCTGGACGATCCCAGCGGTTGTAGCGATCGTGATGCCAGCTCCATCCGCCATGGTGCCGATACCAGGGATCGTGATGCCAGCTCCAACCTCCGTGGTGCCAATACCATGGGTCGCAATGCCAACCCCAATACCATGAAGAATGGCGCCATCCCCAATTATATCCCCAGCCCCAATAAGGACGATACCAAGGATCGTAATAGAAAGGATCATTCCAGCTGTACCAAGTTGTGTTCCACACAGCTACAGGATTGGCAACAATCAAGTTGATTTGAGGAGTTGTCTCAAAGTATAACTCAAGAAGATCGGAATCGTTGCTCTTAACAACGATATCGGGGTTGTAAAAACGTTCTATCTTCTGTGTGTTGGCAAATGTTGAATTGTCAATTTCCCCATTAACGGTAGTGTCGTTAACTTGCTCATAAGAAGATTCAAATTCTCTTCCACGACGGTTGTAAGCATCGACATCCCAATCACCATTATTGTAAGAAGCGCTAGCGCTTGATGAATAACTAACGGTTGCAGGGGTTGAAGAAGTGACAATCTTTGCCTTTACCACAGGCTTCTTTGATTTCGATGAGTCATAGTAAATGTCATCATAATCTTGAGCCTGAACCATGGCGCTTGCCCCTATCGCAAGCACGCCAAACAATGCAAAAACTCTGTACATCATAACC
>JAGHSP010000368.1 GCA_018065815.1 Candidatus Sodaliphilus limicaballi
AGGAACTACAATTGATACTTTCATCTGTGACAGAATGTAATATTATATAAATAAGGAGTATTAGTATCAGTAGGGACATAAACCGCCTTAAACACGGCAACATATATCACTCCTAAGGACACTAACGAAAGTACAGCAAGCTGCACGAAGCGTTTTGTCTCCCAAAAAGCGCACAAGGCATAGGCAACAACTACGCCTTGAAGCAGTGTCAAGTATTCAATGGGACGCAGTAAGTAATGAGACGTGTTGATCAACAAGTTCCCCATGCACATTCCCACAAACGCAAGACAATAGAACGAATGGAAATGGGCATTATCACTGTAATGTTTTTTCAACATAGGATAGTACCACAATAACATCAACTGTGACACAAGTTCCATGATGCGACCTGGTCCCCAATTAAAATACCTCACTTCTCCTGATGTGAGAGAGACAAGCATGTCGCCATACTTGTGCATCATCGTGTGGTCAAGTAATGCTGGGAGGAACGACAAAGCCTTTATCCAAAAAGGATAAATCCCTAGCGCTATACAACCTACCCACACCGCTATCATCACGTTACGTTCCAACTTCACTTTGCGCAAAGCTATCATCAACCCCAAATATAAGGGTATCAACAAACTGCTGGCATGTATCAACGCCAGGACCAGAGAAACACAACTTAACCACAAATAACTGGTACGTCCCTTGCAGGCGGGAATCATAGCCACAAAAGCACACTCCGCAACGACCTGCCTCATGGTATTCATCCACCCAACAAAATAGCCACCGAGCATGATGACCAAGGCCAGCCAGGGCAACAAGAACTTGTTGTTGCGGAATGCAAAATAAAACAATCCCACTTGCAGAGCTCCCCAAAAGGCAAAATAGAAAAACTCATGAGCCTTAACCAGGGCAAAGCATTTGCTTATCAAGACAAATCCTATCTCATAATCATTGCGAGTGAAATGTCCTTTGTTGCACATCTGTATATACTGCGACAGATATGCGATGTGGTCATAGCCGGTCTTATATCTAGCACCGGCAACAATGGCAAACAGGATAATCGATGCAACAATTTCCCAGCAATAAAACGGCAACTGACTGCCGCCCGCACTCATGACACGCTGCTCACGGGCATTGGCATGCCATCCGAGCCACGCAAGTGCAGACGCAGTTGTCGTATATACCAGGAAACTTAACAGCATGATTATTTCTTAAATATACCGCAGAAGTCAAGAATCACCTTATCGTCACGCCACTCGAGTGTCTTGAACTCGTTGTGTGCAGTAAGGAACACCACGATGTCGGCTTCTTCATAAGCCTTCTCGAAGTGGGTGAGCTTGAACACCTTGTGCTCGGTGATATTGGGTTCAACAACCATAATGTCGGCATTGTTGAAGCTCTGCATCACCTCGGCAGTAATGCGCTTTGCAGGAGACTCACGCAGGTCGTCAATGTTGGGCTTAAATGCAAGTCCCATCATTGCCACTTGAGGCTTGCGGCCATGGTCCAGCTCAAACTGCAGCATGGTGCTCTTCACCTTCTCGGCACACCACTGTGCCTTGAAATTATTGGTTTCACGAGCCTGGGCGATGATTTTAGCCTCCTCGGGGAATTCGGCAGTGATGAAATAAGGGTCAACAGCAATGCAGTGCCCTCCCACGCCGCAACCAGGCTGAAGGATATTCACGCGCGGATGCTTGTTGGCAAGATTGATGAGTTCCCACACGTTGATGCCAGCCTTGTCGCAAATAAACGACAACTCGTTGGCAAAGGCAATCTGAGCATCACGGCTAGAATTCTCGGTGAGCTTGCACATCTCGGCTGTGCGAGCATTGGTCTTGTGCAGCTGTCCGGTAACAAATTGTGAATAAAATTCAACTGCCTTGTCGCTAGCCTCGGGCGTCATGCCGCCTATCACGCGATCATTGTGAACAAGCTCATATATCACATTGCCTGGCAAGACTCTCTCAGGGCAATAAGCTATATATATGTGTCCTTCCAATTCAGGACGAGCAGCAAAAATCTGCTTAGCGATGTGCTCGGTTGTTCCAACGGGAGAAGTTGACTCAATCACAAACAAGTCGCCGTCCTTCAAGAAAGGAACTACAGCCTTTGTGGCAGCCTCGACATAAGAAATGTCAGGCTTGTGGTTGCCCTTGAACGGGGTTGGCACTACGATAAAATATGCATCAGCAACTTCAGGTTTAGTTGACGCCTTTAATTTGCCAGTAGCAACCATTTCCTGCAGGAGTTCCTCCATACCGGGTTCAATGATGTGCAGCTTACCCTTATTTGTCATCTCGACGACCTTGGGATTCACGTCAACACCGACAATGTCAACACCGCTTCTTGCAGCGATGATTGCAGTGGGCAGGCCTATATAGCCAAGGCCCATAAAACATGCTTTCATTATTGTATATATTTTTACTATTAATAAACTTTGTTATCCTTGGCCGAATATTCGCCATAACGTCCATAAGAATGATACTCGTCCTTAACGCCATTGAGCAACAGCACGAGATTAGTGTATCTCTTCTCGCGGTAATACTCGTCAACTTCAGGAAGCAAATCACGCTCAAACATACCCGCACGAATCAAGAAGATAGTCATATCGCAAAGCTTTGTGATAATCGAAGCGTCGGCAACGATACCCAACGGAGGACAATCCAAGAAGATAAAATCATAATTGTCCTTAAGCTTCTTGAGCAATTCTTCCAGACGGTTACTATAGAGCAATTCAGTGGGGTTGGGAGGAATCACACCGATGGGAATAATATCAAGATTGGGGACAACAGCATCCTTAACGATAATATCATCCACATTTTTCACGTTATCGCTTAGGTAATTAGAAATACCCACGGTGTGTCCTTTCACAAAGCGAGATGTAGAACCTTTGCGGAGATCGAGGTCTATTAGAAGAACCTTTTTGCCATTAATTGCAAACGCTGTTGACAAGTTGGTCGATACGAATGTCTTACCCGAACCAGGGAAAGCAGAGGTAAACATGATGACATTGCACTTGCGCTCCTTGCCTGCCACAAACTCAAGGTTGGTTCTAACGACACGGAAGGCCTCGTTAATGACATCGTTGCTCTTCTCCTTAACCACAATCTTGCGAACCTCCTTACGCTTGTTGAGGAATGAGAGGAGGCCAGAATAACCTTTATAGTTAAGAGGAATCTCACCAACGAATGGCATGGTGAGCATCTCGATGTCCTTGCGTCGCTTAACTGTTGTATCAAGGTTAAACATGAGAGTAAGCAAAATAACGGGAACCAAGATACCTAATGCAAGCGAAATGATGAGGACATTAATCTTAACCGGGCTAGAATGTTTCTTGCTACCTGCAGGAGGATTGAGCAGTTTAGATCTAGTGTTATAAGCCTTTGTCATCTGGGTCTCAGCACGTTTTTGAAGCAAGAACACATAAAGCTGTTCTTTCACCTTCTGCTGACGCTCAACGCTGAGCAGATATTTTGCTTGGTTAGGACTGTTAGAGATCTGGCGGTTAGTCGCGTTCTCAACGCCTTTGATATCTTGCAAGCGGTTGTTAAGGTTGGCAATAACATTGTCAAGCGACGAAATAATAGCGCGCCGTGTTGCAGCAAGCGTCTGGTCAAGCTCTACCACCATGGGGTTATTAACTCCACTATTAGCTATCAATGTGTTGCGTTTGGTCACATTCTCATTGTAAGCAGCAATCTGTGCGGCAACCGATGTGCTTTCGATACCAGAGTTGGCAGGAAGCACTTGGTATTTAGAACCTTCGCTGGCAAGTTGCTTGCGTATAAAGGTTGCCATGAACTTCTGGTTGTCAAGTTCCATGCGCTGAGCGCTCAGTGTTTCAGATCGATTGATGTTTATAGCAGTTGTGGTCTGTACATCAGGCACGTTATTCGAGCTTTTGTAAGAAGCGATGTCACTATCCACGCTACCCAACTCACTCTCAATCTGCTTCAACTCCTCGTCGATGAAACGAGAAGTGCTCACTGCCTGCTGGTTGATATCATCCATCCACTTGTTGTTATATACATCAAACAGTGCATAAAGAATATCCTCGGCACGTTCAGCCGACTCGTCAACAAGCTCAAGGTCAATAACCGAAGCCTTGGGGTCGTTCAAATCAGCAAACAGACGCGAAACATACTTTTGCGTCACATCAAGAACAGGATAACGAGAAACCTTAATGGGATTATCAGGACGCTTGTCAAAGTGTTCGGTCTTAGTAACCAAGACTTTTCCTAATGGAGTATTGATTATCGCATCAAACTTTCCGTTAACAACCTTGTCGGCAGGAATGTTCTCGCCTTCCTCGCCAGCAAGCTGGAAATTGGTCAGCTGGATGTTTTTGTCGTCAATGATTTTCACCTGAAGGTGAGCCACATCATCCTGCTGGATATCGGCAAGGGTAACACGTATGGGCAGGTTCTTGCCATACAGAACACCCTCACGGAACAATCCATCCACCCTATAATCCATGTCAAGATGCAAGTGCTTGACCACATCCATCATGTAGGACGGTGACCTGAATGTAATCATTTCATTGTACACATTACCACGTCCGGTTGACACGCCGAACATAGAGAACTGACTGAACTGGTTAGAGATTGAGTTTGATTCATTATCACGAATCAGAACAGCCGACTTGCGCACATACATTGGCACAGTTGTGAGATAATAATATCCACCGCACACCAATGCCAGGATGATACAAGAAACAAACCAACTCCACTTCTTCAGCAAATAGTTTAGCCAATCGTGAATCTCGATGAGGTCTTCATTTTTTGATTCCTGACGATTTTTATTCAATGATTCCATTTTTTCTAGGATTATTTTTTAACAATAAACATAGTGATAGTTGTGAGCAACGAAGCGACTGAAATCCAGAGCGAAGGCTGCGAGAAAGCAGTACCTGCCTCGGTCGATTCCTTGGCCCTTCTTCCGTTAGGTTCAATATAGACGATGTCGTTGGGTTTCAAGTAAAACACCGGCGACGAGTACAAATCATCAGCGTTGGATAAGTTCACTCTGTAATAAGTCTGCCTTCCATTTTCCTCACGAGCAACAAGCACATTCTCGCGAACGCCATAAATGGTAAGGTCACCAGCCCTGCTAAGCGCATCGAGCAGGGTGAGTTTGTCGTGGTCAAATCCATATCGTCCAGGATTCCTAACCTCGCCCATAACGCCATAAGTCAAGTCAAGGAAATCGACTGTGATAGTAGGATCCTTGAGAAGCTCACGGCTCACAAGTTCAAGCTTTATCTTCTGCGCCACCTCTTTGCGAGTGAGGCCAGCCACATGCATTTCGCCCAAAACGGGGAACTCAATGTTACCATTTTGGTCAATAGTGTAACTCGCAACTTGGTTAGTATTAAGGCTTTGTTCAGACGATGTAGTCCTGTAGTGTCCCACAATGGGAAGGTTGAACAGGTAAGCGAGATTGGGGTCCTTGCTGCTCACCAGTATTGACAACTTGTCTCCCGGCTGAAGAGTTACAAATATGGGTTGTGACAATTCGTACGACTGTCCGTTTTGAACTCCTTGGAAGTACCCAAGTTTAGGAGTACTGCACGCTCCTAACACAAGCGACACAGCTACTGCAACAATAAGTGATTTAATATTCTTCATTATGCTTTGGTTATTTATTTTACTTCATTAATTTGGTCAGCACAACATTAAGCAGTGTGTACACTATCAGCAAGATAGCAATTACAAAGTTAACATCCAGATACTGCGCCAGCACACATGCGACAACAATAATGAGGATGTTCAACAATGACACGACCAATGATACTTTATGATGTGATAAACCTATAGCAAGCAACTTGTGGTGTATGTGATTCTTATCGGCCATGAACGGGCTGTTACCAAAGCGCACACGGTGAATCACAACTCTCACTACATCAAGGCATGGCAAGAACAACGGAGCAAATGCCATTACAAAACAATTATCTTCGTTGAGAGGCTCCGCGCACATGTTGCATGCGAGAACTCCCATGAATGTCATGACAAGCCCCAGGAACAACGACCCGGTATCGCCCATAAATGTCTTGGTGCGTGCCGATGCCTTGCCTAGCACATTAAACCGCATGAATGCAAGCAGAGCGCCCACAACACACAGGCACACAACTGCATAGACGGGGGCACAGGAATTAAGCACCCAGGCATAATATCCCATTGCAACAACAGCAATAGACGACGCCTGCCCGTCAATACCATCGATGAAATTGATAGCGTTTGTGCAATAGATAACTGCAAAAATAGTGATAAGCCATCCTATTGCGGGATGAATCTCGTGCAGTCCACACATGCCATGGAAATCCTTGAGATACACGCCCGAAGCACACAGCAGCACGCCTGTTAAGAACTGAGCCACAAACTTCACCCTGTATTTCAATCCCTTAATGTCATCTATCAGCCCTACGGCGAAGATTATACACACGGCACACAACTGTAAAGCAACATCTTGCATCACCACGCCATTAGTTGTCAAGTCATTGCAGTACATCATCAAGCCGCCTGCAAGCATTGACAATAACGACGCCACGAGAAAGACTACCCCGCCTATGCGAGGCACTATCTCGTCGTGTATCTTCCTTTCATTTGGCTTATCATACATGCCACGATTGAGCGCATATTTTATCACTCCCGGCATGAACAATAGCGTTAACCCAAAAGCCAAAATCAAAGATATAATATATATGTTAGTCATCACAAATCTCAATCAAATATTTTTGGCAACAATCACACACAGTCGTAATGGCTGTGCCGCAACCAGTACCTGTTTTTGTTGCGTCTGTCGATGTTCATCAAAAGTATCAAGAGGAACACAATGAACAGGCACGAGCAAAAGTGCTCACACTAGCCCACTCTTTCGATTCCCAAAGTATATAACACCCACGTTGCCACACTAGCACAAAAGCCATGGCAACCGGATATACTTCTAATGTCTCAAGTACCACTTAAAAAACTAGCACTCAAGCAAATAAACAGACACAATGTCATTTATCCACGCAACAACACACATCAGTGCATACGTGCATAGACGTGCAAAGTTAATAAAAATTATGCTCTTATGCAATTTTTTGAGACTTTATCTTTAAGGCAACCGAATCAAAATTGTTGCAGCAACACATGTCCGGTCAGGACAAAACCATCGATAACCCCGCACGCTGAGCAGTAGAATGTGCGGGAAAAAAACATATATCATGGCGTCTGGAAGACGCAAATGTAAAACATGGTTTTATTCAACAGCGTCTTCCAGACGCAGTTTAGGGTAGCATTCTTTCTGTGCAGGCTCTTGGAGCTTCGCCCCTGCGCGCCTACATGGTTATCAAAGGTATTGTCCTGCGGACTGAATGCAACTTTGAGGCGGTTGCCCTGATTGTTGTATAGCCATATACGCAAAAACGGGCACTGGAATCAACCAGTGCCCGTGATAACATTGTGTTGCAAAGAATTACATCATGCCACCCATGCCGCCCATGCCAGGAGCACCGGCTGCAGCAGGCATTTCCTCTTTCTTCTCGGCGATAACACACTCGGTGGTGAGGAACATGCCAGCGATCGAGGCCGCATTCTCAAGTGCGATGCGAGTAACCTTGGCAGGGTCGATAACGCCAGCCTCGAAGAGGTTCTCATACTTATCGGTGCGGGCATTGTAACCAAAGTCGCCTTTTCCTTCCTTAACTTTGTTGACAACCACTGCGCCCTCAAGGCCTGCATTGTTCACGATCTGACGCAAGGGTTCCTCGATAGCACGGCGGATGATGTTGATACCAGTGGTCTCATCGTCATTGTCGCCCTTCATGGCCTCGAGAGCCTCAACGCAACGGATGTAGGCAACACCGCCACCAGGCACGATACCCTCGGCAACAGCGGCACGTGTAGCGCTCAATGCATCGTCCACGCGGTCTTTCTTCTCCTTCATCTCAACCTCGCTGGGAGCACCTATATATAATACAGCCACACCACCAGCAAGTTTAGCAAGACGCTCTTGCAGTTTCTCCTTGTCGTAGGTTGACTTGGTAACTTCAATCTGTGTACGGATTTGAGCAACGCGGTCGGCAATAGCCTGCTTGTCGCCAGCTCCGTTGACGATCACAGTGTTCTCCTTGTTCACAGTAACCTTCTCGGCAGTGCCCAGCATGTCGAGTGTGGCCTTCTCCAGCGTGAGACCCTTCTCCTCGCTGATCACAACACCGCCTGTCAGGATTGCGATATCTTCAAGCATCTCCTTGCGACGGTCGCCGAATCCGGGAGCCTTGACTGCGCACACCTCCAGCGAACCGCGAATGCGGTTAACAACCAGCGATGCCAGTGCCTCGCCATCGACGTCCTCGGCGATGATGATCATGGGACGGTGCTCCTGCAATGCACTCTGCAACAAGGGAAGAATATCCTTGAGGCCTGAGATTTTCTTGTCATAGATGAGCACATAGGGACGCTCCATGTTGCACTCCATCTTCTCTGTGTTGTTGACAAAGTAGGGAGAGATGTAACCGCGGTCAAATTGCATACCCTCAACCACGTCAACGTGTGTATCGGTGCCCTTTGCCTCCTCAACGGTGATCACACCGTCGCGTTTCACTTTCTTCATTGCCTCAGCAATGAGTTTACCTATCTCGTCGTCATTGTTTGCGCTGATGCGAGCCACGTTCTCGATTTTGCCGAAGTCGTCGCCCACCTCTTGAGACTGCTCCTTGATTGCCTCAACAACCACCTTGACAGCCTTGTCGATGCCACGCTTCACGTCCATGGGGTTAGCGCCGGCAGCCACATTCTTGAGACCCTCGTTCACGATTGCCTGTGCAAGCACGGTAGCAGTTGTTGTTCCGTCGCCGGCATCATCGTTGGTCTTTGACGCAACCTCCTTGACGAGCTGTGCGCCTATGTTCTGGAATTCGTCCTCAAGTTCTACCTCGCGTGCAACGCTCACACCGTCCTTGGTGATGTGGGGAGCGCCGAATTTCTTGTCTAGAATCACATTGCGTCCCTTGGGACCAAGTGTAACCTTAACAGCATTGCTCAGCTGGTCAACGCCTTTTTTGAGCTCTTCGCGGGCCTTAATATCAAATTTTATCAGTTTTGCCATAACCTTATATATAATATGTCATTTTTTATTCTACGATTGCCAAAATGTCACTCTGACGCATCATCAGCAGTTTCTCGCCATCGACTTCAATCTCGGTGCCAGCATACTTGCCATAAAGCACAGTATCACCAGCCTTGACTACCATCTCCTCGTCTTTGGTGCCATTGCCCACTGCGCGCACAACGCCCTTGAGAGGTTTCTCTTTAGCACTGTCGGGGATAATAATACCACCCACAACTTCCTCAGCCTTTGCAGGCTCAATGAGTACTCGATCACTTAAAGGTTTAATTGTCATAATATCGTTTTTTATGTTAAAATGTTATTGTTTCGTCAATCTGCCACACAGCAACAGCGTGCCTTGCGACACAACCCAATGTGCACATTTTGTGCCAAAGCCTTTCCGGCCTAACTCACACGTCAATTTGTCACCCAGTGTCACACCACAGGCACGATTGTGGAATGCTTCTCCTGCCCTATCACAAACACGCTGTGCACCTGGCCTATCGAGGTGATCTCTCCCAGCTTGTTGAGAACAAAGTCCTGATAATGATGGATGTCGCGCACAAAGAGTTTCATGAGGTAATCATAGTCACCGCTGGTATTATACAATTCGGTCACTTCGTTAAAGCTTTTCATAGCCTCAACAAACTCATTGCTCATCGTCTTGCTATGCTGCTTGAGCCTGATGTTGCATAGCACAATCAGCCCGTTACCCACTTTATAAGGGTTAACCAGAGCCACATAACCGGTGATATAACCTTCTTTTTCCAAGCGTTTTACGCGTTCAAAGGTAGGAGACACCGAGAGATTATCACGAGAGGCAATTTCGTTTGTGGTGAGCGTGGGGTCGGCTTGAAGCAACTCTAGGATTTTACGATCAATGGGATCCATACTTGCAAAGTTTTTTTTCCTTAATAATAGGTGTCCGACAGAATAAACGAACTATTCCTAAACGATTTTCATGGCAAATTTAGTTTTTTTTTCTGAATCTTTCAAATTATTTGTACATTTTTTAAAAATTATATAACTTTGCGATAACATTACAAATTAGGGCACAAAATTATTAATCACGAAACAACAGCTTTGATAGAAAAGCGATTGTTTCACTTTATGGTCACAAGATCATAAAATAGGGCTTTACAGAAAAAATACCAAAGACACGAAGCGACCATTTGGAGTGATCCATTATGGCCGCTATTTTTTTCGACCGCATCAACGCAATTTCTCATTATATAATAGTAACTATTCACCAATGGAACTCCCCGCGCGGATCTCACTGAACTCACTGATTTTTTCATTGAAAATATAATTTTGTGGATTTTTTAGACCTCAGGGAGGTCGTAACTTTGGTTAACCG
>JAGHSP010000289.1 GCA_018065815.1 Candidatus Sodaliphilus limicaballi
AATTAGAATAATTTCTTTTTCAGTTAAATCAGATCAATTTGTTGTTGATTTTGTGTTACAGGAAATACTGCATGATCACTGCGTCATGGTAGGTGTTGCCGCGTTTTACCCATGATTTGAGCACTCCTGCCTGCTGGAATCCGTAGTCGCTGAATAGCTTGATGCACACCTCGTTGTCAATGCGCACGGTGATGTGCAGCTGGCGCAGCCCTATGTGGTTGCGGGCGTAGTCGCATAGCAGGCCTAGTGCCATGTGCCCAATGTGTCGCCCACGAAACTCGGGGGCGATGAACAGCCCCAGCTCGGCACGGTTGTTGAGCGGGTCGAAGTTGAAGAAATCGATTGTTCCCGCAGGCATGCCCGAAGCATTATCCTCGATGATGAGCCTGAGCGAGCGGGTAGAGTAGATGTCGCTTGAATTTTGTTGTAGATATTCCCACAGCACCTTGCGCGAGTAGGGTGCGGCGGTGTCGCTCACTGTCCACAACGACGCTTCGTTTTCCCACAGGTAAATGGTGTCGAGGTCGGTGGGTTCAAGAGCCCTCAACGTGATGACATCGTTGTGCATGCTGCGGTTACATTTTAGGGGAAATCATGCGGCCGTGGCGACGTGCCAGGATGTGGTATTCCAATCCCTTGCGGCTGTGTGAGGAGATGTAGTCCACGATCTGGCCGTAGGTCATGCATCCGTCGTCGAGCAGCACCTGCGACTTGCCCTGGGCGGGCAGTTGCTCGCTGTAACGGTTTATTCCAGTCATCGCGGCTGCTTGCTTGGCATCGTTGCTGATGATTACCCACGGCTGGTTGAGGCGTTTGTCCTCTTTCTTTCTGAACGGGTTGATGATGAGGCGATTGAGCATAGCCATGCCTGCCCTCACATAGACGCCAGCCTTGATGATGGGGTAGGCCACGGCGCTATATCGGGGGAAGTGCTTGCGGTAGAAGATGAGCATTGCCTCGTAGAAGATGCGCACATACTGCATTGTGCCTTTCTTGGTGCTCTCGCCCTTGTAGTGAATCATGTCGAGTGGCAGGAACCAGTTCTGGTAGCCGTCGCGGTTGAGCCTGAACGAGAGGTCGATGTCCTCGCCATACATGAAGAAATCCTCGTCGAGCCCGCCTATGCTTTGGAGCATGGATGTGCGGCACAGCATATATGCCCCCGAGAGAATGTCCACCACATGCTTCTCGCGGTCGCTCAGATAGCGCAAGTGGTACTTGGCAAAATGAGGCGAGCGAGGGAAGAGTTTAGACAGGCCGAATATCTTGCAGAATGCTACCCAAGGCGTGGGGAATGCACGCTTGCTCTCGGGCAGGAAACGTCCGTTGCCATCGACCATGCGCAGGCCTATGGCGCCGCAGTGCTCATTGTCCTCCATGTGCGCTATCGAGCCTTTGATGCATTTCTCGGTCACGATGGTGTCGGGGTTGAGAATGAGAGTGTACTTGCCTCGTGCCATCATGATGCCCTGGTTGTTGGCCCTGGCAAAGCCCACGTTGTCTTTGTTCTCGATGAACGTAACCTCGGGGAAACGCTCGCGCGAGAAAGCAATGGAATCGTCGCCGCTAGCATTGTCAATGACGATAACCTCGGCACGCAGGCCTTGGGTGGCCTCCATCACCGAGCGCAGCGTCTGTTCAAGGAAGTACTTGACGCGATAGTTGACAATTACTATGGTTATATCCATGATACAATGTAGGTGAGTTCTATCAATTATAGAAGTCACCTTAAATAAACGTGGATACTCATGTTTTATTTTGTATTGACGAAAATTTTCTGCATTTATGTGCAAGAAATTGCTTTAAATTCGCAAAACTTTTGCCCAATTCGCAATTAAACCTTAATTTTGTAAAAAAATAAAATTATCAAGTGGGACTAATATTAGGTATAGACGTAGGCAGCACCACAACAAAGATTGTGGGCATCGAGGACGGCGCAGTAAAGTCGCCCATGTTTATCACGGCAACCGACCCCATCACTTCGCTGTTTGGGGCGTTTGGCAAATATATATATGACAACAGCATAAAACTCTCCCAGATAGAACATGTGATGATTACCGGAGTGGGTTCCTCACAGGTGGAAACGCCCATTTACGGCTTGCCCACCACCAAGGTGGACGAGTTCCTTGCCGACGGCCTGGGTGCACGCTTCGTGACGGGCCTTAACCGCCTGGTAGTCGTGTCGATGGGCACTGGCACGACCTATGTGCGCGTTGATGGCGACAACATCAAGCACATAGGCGGCATCAGCATGGGCGGCGGCACCTTGCAGGGACTGGCTCATCTGCTGCTGGGCACGGGCCACATCAATGACATCATTGAGATGGCACAGGAAGGCAAGTCGTCAAATGTGAATCTGCTCATCGGCGACATCTGCCACGGCGACATCGAGGGACTGCCCACCCATGTGACGGCGTCGCTCTTCGGTAAGGCTCGCAACAAGCAGGTGAGCCGCGGCGACATCGCCAGCGGACTCATCCACATGGTGCTCGAGACCATAGGCTGCTGCGGCTACATGTCGCAAGTCAATGGCGAGGGAGGCATCAAGGACTTTGTGCTTATAGGCAACATGACTCGCCTGCCCCAGTGTCACGAGGTGTTCCCGATGATAGAAAACCTCTACGGCATACGCTGCATTATCCCTGAATATGCGCAGTATTGCACTGCTCTGGGAGCCGCGCTGGCCTTTAAGAAATAAATGCTCACACACGTTAGGAGATGGAACAGGAATTTGCCTCGTCGCTTCTCGAAAACGCCGTCAGCGCGTTTGCCTCGCTACCGGGCATAGGTCGCAAGACTGCTCTGCGCCTGGTGTTGCACCTGCTCAAACAGAATGAGCAGGATGTCACCGCATTTGGCGAGGCGTTCATCAAGTTGCGCCGCGAGATACAATATTGCACCGTGTGCCACAACATCAGCGAGAGCGCCGTGTGTCCCATCTGCTCCTCGCCCTCGCGCGATGCCAGCACGGTGTGCGTGGTGGAGAATGTCAAGGACGTGATGAGCATCGAGAACACCCAGCAGCACCATGGGTTATACCATGTGCTGGGCGGACTCATATCGCCCATGGACGGAGTGGGGCCGCAGGACATAGAGATAGACAGCCTCGTGAACCGCGTGGCGCAGGGTGGAGTGAAAGAGGTGATTCTCGCATTGAGCGCAACCATGGAGGGCGACACCACCAATTTCTACATCTTCCGCCGCCTGGCACCTTACCCCGATGTGAAGATAACGATGCTGGCTCGAGGCGTGAGCGTGGGCAACGAGATCGAATATACCGACTCGCTCACCCTGGGACGCTCCATCCTCAACCGCACCCCATTCCAGGACTCCTTCTCAACTAACCAGTAGAGAGTAGAGATGAGAGATGAG
>JAGHSP010000001.1 GCA_018065815.1 Candidatus Sodaliphilus limicaballi
TTTGAGGACGAAGTCCTCCATTTTCTTGGCGTGAGGTAACTATTCAGTAATGGAACTCCCCGCGCAGATCTCACTGAACCCACTGATTTTTTCATTGAAAATATACTCAACTTTATCATATGGAACCATCTGAATTTCACCTGTTTGCTCCGATTAGCGTCCTACTGGACGCATCTGCTAGTTGATACCATACCCCCACCGCCACTGCGAATGTTGGCAAAGGTTCGCTATCCGCGGCACCGGCTTCGCCGACTTACCGCTGCTCACTTTGCCGAGCTCGCTTCGCTCGGTTCGGCGGTGGGGATTATTCAGATATTGTACTACTGGACAATAAATTAGCATCATTTGTGTAAAAGTTAAATTTGAATTATTCAAGATGCAGGAAAGAGTATTCTATTTTGCTCGCGAGTAGCGAGCTTGATTTTGGGCAAAGCCTTATTTTGTGATGGCGAATGTGGGGGCGGGCGTAGGCCGACCGAAATGATAGTTGGGACTGTGGGGCTGAAGCTTGCTTCACGACACACAATCCCAACTATCATTTCATTTTTTGGCGAAAGCTAAAAAACACATCGCCATCACTCATTTTCTTAATAAAAGACGGTCATCGTCATCGTTCGTCGTCGTTCTTAGTGGTTCCTCGCACTACTAGGCGAGTCTTGACGATGCGTTTCTCGGCGCGGTTGCGGTCTATCTCGCCCTCGACGATGCCCACCAGGATGTTCACCGCCTCGCGTCCCACGTCGATACCGCGCTGCTCCACAGTGGTGAGCTGAGGGTCGCATGCCAGCGCGCGCTCGCCATTAGTGAAACCGCATATCGAGATTTCATCGGGCACGCTAAATCCCATGTGTTTAGCCACATATAGAATACCTATCGCCGTGTCGTCGTTGACTGCGAAGAACGCGTCGGGACGATTTTTCATCTTCAACATCTGCGGAGTGATGCGCTCGGCCTCGGCACGCGTGTCGCACATCTTCACTAGGTCCTCATCGAGCGTGAGCCCATGCTTGTAGAGGGCGTCCTTGTAGCCGCTGAATCGGTTCTTGCCTATCTCCATGTTGTGCGACGTGCCATAGTAGGCGATGCGCTTGCACCCGTGCTCTATGAGGTAAGACACCGCCTTGAGCGAACCCATGTAGTCGTCCACCACCACGCGGCTGGCATTGAGCACAGGGCAAATGCGGTCGTAGAACACCAGCGGAACTCCCTCTTTTTCAAGCTTCTGGAAGTGGTCGTAGGTCACAGTATCCTTGGCTTGCGACACGATGATGCCGCACACCTTGTTGTGGTAAAAAGACTCGCAGATGCGCACCTCGCGCTCATACTGTTCCTTGCTCTGCGCCACCAAGATGCGGTAGCCCAGTTCCTGCGCACGTTCCTCGATGCCCGAGAGCACGGTAGAGAAATAGTAATGCACAAATTCAGGAATAATCACGCCGATGGTTTTCACCGGTCCCTTGCGGCTGTTGCGCAGCTGCTCGGCGATGACATTAGGATAATAGTTGTGCTCGCGGGCAAACTTCTGTATAGCCTCACGCCTCGACTTGCTGATGCTGGGACTGTCCTTCAATGCACGCGACACGGTAGCCACGCTCACGCCTAGCATGCGGGCTATATCCTTCATGGTTAATACATGCGGTTCGTCCATAGTTTACGGGGTATTGTCATTAGTTATGACGCAAAAGTAAGCAAAAAAAACGATTGGTGCAAACGATTGCACACAATTCATAAAAATTTTAACACATAACATATGTGTAATATGTCATTCAAATGATTATCTTTGCATAATTAAGTTATTTTGCACTTACAGTGGATTGTTGGCCAGAAAACCAAACCAACCCTGCACTTACATAAACGTAAACGACAACTAAAAAACTTAAATTAAATAAATTTATTAACTAAAACTAAATCAAAAGATGAAGCAGGAAACCTTTAAAATTCCCGCACGCCTTTTGGCCCTGGTGATGGGACTTCTCCTGTCTATTGGCGCATACGCACAGATCACTGTGAATGGTGTAGTCAAGGACAATACAGGTGAGCCCGTTATCGGTGCTTCGGTGCGCGTTGTGGGTACACAAACAGGAACTGTTACCGACTTTGACGGTAATTTCACACTCAACAATGTGAAGCAAGGAGCAAAGTTGCAAATCACTTCTATCGGCTACCAGGCTCAGGAAGTTGCTGCGGCTCCCCAACTCGAGATTGTCATGGCAGATGACGCTCAGGTGCTCGACAACCTGGTCGTGATCGGTTATGGCGTTGTAAAGAAAAGCGACCTCACCGGTAGTGTCACTGCCCTCAAGCCCGACACCAAGAACAAGGGTGTCACCGTGAGTGCTCAGGACATGCTCGCTGGTAAGGTTGCTGGTATGAGCGTCACAAGCGGTGGCGGTACCCCTGGTGGTGCAGCAACCATCCGTATCCGTGGCGGTAGCTCACTCAACGCAAGCAACGACCCCCTCATCGTGGTGGACGGTGTGCCCCTGGACAACGGTGGCGTTAAGGGTTTCCCCAACGGTCTTGCAATGATCAACCCCAATGATATCGAGAGCTTCAACGTGCTCAAGGACGCTTCGGCAGCCGCTATCTATGGTAGCCGTGGTTCTAACGGTGTCATCATCATCACTACCAAGAAGGGAAAACGCGGTCAGAAGCCCAGCGTATCTTACAACGGCAGCTTCACCGTGAACACCAACAAGAAGACCCTCGAGCTCATGGACGGCGACCAGTATCGCGCATTCGTTAAGGAGCTCTACAAGGGACACGCTAAGGAGGAAGAAGCTCTTGCTGCTCTGGGCACAGCCAACACCGACTGGCAGGATCAAATCTACCGCACAGCTCTGAGCCACGACCACAACATCACTGTTGCCGGCTCGGCAGGTCAGATCCTCCCCTACCGTCTCTCACTGGGTTACACTGGTCAGGACGGTATCCTCAAGACTTCTGAGTTCAAGCGCTACACCGTAGCTGCCAACCTCAATCCCTCATTGCTCAACGACCACTTGACAATGAACTTGAACGCCAAGTACATGTACGGTAAGAACCGTTATGCCGACGGTGGCGCTATTGGCAACGCAGTGCGCATGGACCCCACTCAGCCCGTTAAGGCTCCCGGATTTGAGAACTTCGGTGGCTACTATGAGTGGCTCGCTGGTAACTCAGCTATGGGCGACGCTAACTGGCCCACAATCACCAACACCAACGCACCCCGCAACCCCGTTGCAATCCTCGACCTGAAGAACGACCGCGCTAACAGCCACTCGTTCACTGGTAGTGCCGACATCGACTACAAGATCCACGGCTTCGAGGACCTGCGCCTCCACCTCACACTGGGTGGTGACTTCAGCGGTGGTAAGCAGACCACTACAGTTGACCCCGCGAGCCCCAACGCTTGCTACTGGGGCAGCACCGGCTGGTCTAATCAGGTTAAGGAAAACCTCACTCTGAGCACCTACGCTCAATACTACAAGGATTTCACCGAAAATCACCACTTCGACATCATGGGTGGTTACGAGTGGCAGCACTTCTGGCGCAAGGAGAACAGCGAGTACAGCAACTTCTATCCTATGAACTCTGCACTCACTGAAACAGACGAGAAGGGCAATGTCAAACCTCTTGCAGGACAGCTCCACACCCTGACACTCCAGAACAACGGTCTCGGCTATCGCACAGAGAGCTATCTCGTTTCGTTCTTCGGTCGTTTGAACTATTCTTACGCTAGCAAATACTTCCTCACATTCACCATGCGTGCCGACGGTAGCTCTAAGTTCAACTGGCTGCCTGGTGCTCCCAACACACAGTGGGGTTACTTCCCCTCAACCGCTCTTGCATGGAACATCAAGAAGGAAGACTTCCTCAAGGACACTGAAGCCCTGAGCGACCTCAAGCTCCGCCTCGGTTGGGGTAAGACCGGTCAGCAGGAAGGCATCAGCGACTATGGCTACTATGCTAACTATTCTATGAGCACCGGCGTTGTGGGTAGCTTCTATGACGTTGCAGGCGACGGTACACTCGCTCGTCCCAACGCTTACAACCCCAGCCTCAAGTGGGAGACTACTACCACTACCAACGTGGGCTTCGACTATGGATTCATGAACAACCGCATCACCGGTACAATCGACTGGTACTACAAGAAGACTACCGACCTGATCAACTATGCTGCAGTAGCTGCAATGAGCAACTTCCGCAACCAGGTGAACCAGAACATCGGTTCTCTCAAGAACACCGGTATTGAGTTCACTATCAACTACAAGGCAATCCAGACTGATGACATCAGCTTGAACCTGGGTTACAACTTCACTTACAACAAGAACGAGATCACCGAGCTCATCGACAACGATCCCGACTACTTCGTTCCCACAGGCGGCATCAGCAGCGGTACAGGCGTTAACTGCCAGGCACATGCTGTGGGTCACCCCGCAAGCTCATTCTACGTGTTCCAGCAGGTTTACGACGAGAATGGCATGCCCATCGAGGGTATGTTTGTTGACCGCAACGCCGACGGCGTGATCAGCGACAAGGACAAGTACTTCTACAAGAGCCCCATGGCTCCCGTTTCAATGGGCTTCAACGCACGTCTCGACTATAAGAACTGGGACTTCGGTTTCAACATGCGTGCTAACCTGGGCAACTACGTGTTCAACGACACAGAGTGCGGTTTCCGCAACGTGGGTCCCGCTTCTATCCTTGAGAGTGTGAGCGGTAACTACCTCAACAACCGTCTCTCAAGCGCCATCAACTATGGCTGGCAGACTTATGACACTTATTCAACACTGAGCGACCGCTGGGTACAGAACGGTTCATTCCTCAAGATGGACAACATCACCCTGGGTTACAGCTTCAACAACCTCTTCAAGGGCAACAGCTACGAGGGTGTAGGCGGCCGTGTTTACGCTACAGTTAATAATGTGTTCTGCATCACTAAGTACAAAGGTATCGATCCCGAGGTATTCGGCGGCATCGACAACAACCTTTATCCTCGTCCCTTCTCATTCATCGTGGGTCTGAGTCTCAATTTCTAATTCAATAAAGAAACAAGAACAATGAACAAGATTTTAAAATATATCGTTCCCGTGGCAGCCATGCTGCTGTCAACAGGACTCACATCTTGCCTCAACGACCTGCACGTGACTCCCATTGATCCCTCAGTGCAGACCGAGGTAGAACCCGAACAGTTGTTCAACAAGTGCTACGCCAACTTTGCACTCGCTGGTAACGGCGGTGCCGACGGCGACTGCGACGTTGACGGTATCGACGGCGGTACATCAGGCCTCTACCGTCAGTACTGGAATAGCCAGGAGCTCACAACCGACGAGGCAATCTGCGGTTGGGGCGACGAGGGTGTGCCCACCTACTGCTACAACACCTACGACGCATCTCACCCCATGCTGCGCGGTTACTACTATCGCCTGTGCGTGGGTATCTCTTACTGCAACCAGTATCTCATGGTGTTTAACGACTATAATACAACCATGAGCGCCGAGGTGCGCTTCTTGCGTGCATTCCAGATGTATCTGCTCATGGACGCATTTGGCAACGTTCCTTTCACCACCACTATCTCTAGCGAAGCTCCCCAGCAGAAGAAACGCGCTGAGTTGTTTAGCTACATCGAGGGTGAGCTCCGCGCTATCCTTGGTGAGATTGAGACCGACAATAAACAGGTGCTTGAGGATGACGAGCCTCACCGCAGCGGTGATCCGCGCTACGGCCGTGTTGACAAGGCTGCTGCTTGGCTGCTCCTCGCTCGCCTCTACCTCAATGCTGAGGTTTACACTGGCACTCCCCAGTGGGATAAGGCAGAGAAATATGCACAATATGTTGTAGACTCTAAATACAAGCTCAACAAGGAAAATTCATTTAAGCGTGATGTTGAAATCACCGAGCCTGGTACTGACCACAAGAGTGTAACCGACTGGGAATTCACTGCTTACCAGATGCTCTTCATGGGTGACAACGACCACACCAGTGCTGCTGACGAGGCAATCTTCCCCCTCATCAGCGACGGCAAGCGCACCACTTCTTGGGGTGTATCTCTGTTCCTCATCGCTTCTACTCACGATGGCGACATGCGCGACCTTCCCTACGATGATTTCTTCGAGGATGACGCTAAGCGTGCCGTTAACGGTGTGAGCGGTCAGGCTTGGGGTGGTAACCGTGCTCGTCCCGACCTCGTGCGCAAGTTCTTCCCCATGGACGACGCTCCCGAGGGTCTCTATGCTTATGAGACCTTCTCAGCTGCTATGGACGACCGCGCGCTCTTCGACACAAGAGGACGCTCGTTCAACATCGAGGATCCCGGTACATTCAAGCAGGGCTATGCAGTTGCTAAGTTCAACAACCTCACTACCGACGGTAGCACAACCAAGGACGCTACTCACCCCGACATGGACGTATTCTTGATGCGTAAGGCCGAGGGGTACCTCATCCTTGCAGAGGCTCTTGAACGCCAGAACAAGCCTGGTGCTCTCGAACAAATAAACATCATCCGTGAACGCGCTCACGCACGCCCGTTGACAAAGATCAACTCACTTGACGATATCCTCGACGAGTGGTCTCGCGAGTTCTACTTCGAGGGTCACCGCCGCACCGACCTCATCCGCTTCGGCAAGTTCGGTGGCAACAGCGACTACATCTGGCAGTGGAAGGGTGGCGAATACAACGGCCGCAACTTCGAGGCATTCCGCAACATCTTTGCGATTCCCTCTTCAGACATCATCGCTAACAAGAACCTTCACCTGAACGACGGTTACAAGTAATTAAATGTATTATTAATAATTGAGATT
>JAGHSP010000114.1 GCA_018065815.1 Candidatus Sodaliphilus limicaballi
TACCTGCGTGAGGCACAGACCAATGCGCTGCAACTCACTAACACCGGCATGGCTGTGACCATCGACATAGGCGAGGCTTACGACATCCACCCGAAGAACAAACAGGAAGTGGGCTTGCGCCTGGCTAACGCGGCTCTGGCACAGACCTACAAGCGCGGACAGTATAATCTGCCTCTCTACGACGGACAGATGAAGGTGAACGGCAACAAGGCGACCTTGAGCTTCAACCAGGCACTCACAGTGCAGGGCGACAAGGTGGAAGGTTTCATCATCGCCGGTCCCGATATGAAGTTCCACACCGCACAGGCAACCGTCACCGGCAACAAGGTGACAGTGTGGAGCCCCGAGGTAGAGATGCCCATCGCTGTGCGCTACGCCTGGGGCGACAACCCCGCCAACAACGTGCGTTCGACCGACGGCTCACTGCCCCTCACCCCCTTCCGCACCGACCGCTGGTGATTTTTGTAAAGGTTTAAAGGTTTAAAGGTTTAAGAGTTTAAGAGTTTAAGGGTTTAAGAGTTTAAGGGGTTAAGAGTTTAAGGGGTTAAGGGGTTAAGGGGTTAAGAGTTTAAGAGTTTAAAAGCCTCTCCCTGGCCTCTATACTAGAACTGCACTCCCGGCACTTCCGGAATATCCGGGAAGTACCGGGAGTTGGGGCGTTTTGGGGCGTTTTTGGCTTGGTGGGGCTTAACCTTTGGGGTAAATTTTGTTTTTAGTGGTTTTTTATTTACCTTTGCAAGATAAAGGCTTTAGAAACTAAAAACTACAATATTATGAAGAAATTACTATCATTGTTATTGCTAATTTCAATTGGGGTTGTTGCTCATGCTACTAAAGGCGACATCTTTGCTGTGGGTAATCTGAACTATCAAGTTATCAGTGAACCGACTTCCTCTTCATGGGGATATGTGGGTGTCAACAGCCTCACCGATGCAGCCAAGGCAACTTCACGATTGCAGATTATTGTTCCCCGCACCGTTGCCAACGGTGGCGTGACCTATCGTGTCAAGAATATCCAGTCCCGTGCTTTCGAGGCATCTGATATCCAGAGCGTTGACATTAAATATGGCGTTGAGACATTGGGCTCTTATTCTTTCATGAACTGCCGTTCGCTCAACTGGGTGCGTATTCCAAGTTCGGTCACAACCATCAACGTGAGTTCTTTTGCTGGTTGCTCAGCACTTACAGTCCTGTTCTGTGCGCGTCCCGTTGCCCCCAATACTGGCGCAGATGTTTTCGGAGGGGTAGTAGCAACAAAACTCAGTGTTTATGTACCGCTTACCTCAGAAACTTCGGTAAACAGTTACACCGCTGCATGGAAAGATCTGGTGGGGGCAAAGTTCATCCGGAGCAGTCTCGCCTATGACTTCCTGCGTAGCGACGGCACCATGGCATGCGTGACCGCAGCACCTGGCTACAATACCGAGGGCGAACTGTCGCTCGTGGGCTTTGACAGCGAGCGTGTGCCCAACGGCGTGTGGACCCCTGGCGATAGCAACGGTAAATACACCATTACCGGCGACACTTACAAGATTACAAGCGTTGCCAGTGATGCCTGTAAAAACAACGCTTCGCTCCTCACTCTTGACCTGAGCAACTGCCTGTATCTTGCAAAAGTGTCACAGAGAGCATTCCAGGGTTGTAGCAACTTGCAGAGCCTCACGCTGAATGAAGGATTACAGCAAGTTGAAGCCTATGCTTTCGGCAATTGCACTTCCTTGAAGCAAATCAACCTTCCGTCAACGCTTCAAGGTGTAGGTTCCACCACTTTCCTTGGTTGCACGGCATTGAAAAAGTTCTCTGTTGCCCAGGGCAACAAGCGATTAGTAGCGTTCAACGACATGCTCTACTGCTCATGGGGTGACGATGGTGAGATGTCACTTGTCAGTGTACCCGCCGACATTGACAAATCACATGCCAACATCTACCATCCCTCGCTGAGGGCAATAGGTGCTCATGCCTTTGAGAACGTGAAAAACTTAACGTATATACAGATACCCTACGGAGTAACTGAACTGGGTGATAACGCGTTCAGCAACTGCGCCGTGGGGCAAGTTGTAATTCCTCGAACCTGCACAAATTGGGGGGAAGGGATATTTAATGGTGCTACCAACTTGAGTTACCTCAGGTGCAATCTCGCGACCCCGCCTTCATTTAGCCAAAACCCATTTGAGGATTGCCCAAAAATTAGGTTATATACTCCCAAAGAGAGTGTAGAACTCTATAAGAAAGCCATGTACTGGAAAGATTGGAAATATAACAGTAAGTTCAGTTTTGATATAGGTCGCGAGGATGCATACTCAAATGATGGCAAAAAGTATGTGATAGGTTATGATGTGATCAGCACCACTCCCGTGACAATCAACGACAAGCAATATGACGGCTGTGTCAGCGCAAAAACTCATGTTAACACCCTGAAAAATGCTTACTATGACATGCCAGCATCGGTGACCGAGGGCGGAAAGACTTATGCCATTACACGTGTGGATAATAGTGCATTTGGCTGGGCAGAAGACTGCGGTTCATACCCAGGAGATCGTCAAAAATTTGAGCGACTCACACTGGGCGAGAATGTGGACTCGGTGATGATCTTAGCATTTAACGAATGTGTTATTAATGACTTGAAACTTAACGCAAGTCTCAAGTATGTTGGTCAATCGGCATTTTATGGGTGTGTTATCTACAATGATGTTATTCTTCCCTATGGAATTAAATACCTGGGGGCAAAAGCATTTGGCTTTAACCCCTTTAAGCGCATTCTGGTACCAGGGAGTGCCAACAGCATAAACCCCTCATTTCTTGATGGATGCGACCATCTTGAGGAAATCGTGTTTAACGCTAATGTAAATAATCCTGAATTTACCCTGAACTTATCATCGGTTCCCACATCATGCCGAATACTTGTGAGACCGTCTATAGTTGAGACTATAAAGCATCAAAAGGATTTCGCACGATATAATGTCATGGCAGGTAGTTATGACTTCTGTCGCGAGAACAAGCACAATAGCACCATTTATTATATGACTGTCAACAACATAACTGAATTCATCCGTGACGGTAAGGAATATGCGGGTAAGGCGACTTACGTTTACCATCCGCACATCAAAGAAATCGCCGTCAGCGAGTTCAAGTGCGAGCAATATGAAACCGATGTCGCCAACGGTGCCAACAAACCTTACATGATGACTGCCATTGGTGACAGTCTGCTTGCAGGCAACGAGTTTGTCAACAAGATAACATTGAACGATGAAATGCAAACAATAGGTTCTAGAGCATTCGAGGGCACGACAATCACCGATATTACCATCCCCGCCTCAGTGACTAAGATTGGCGACTATGCTTTCTACAACTGCGACAAACTCAAGACCATCACAGCCGAGCCTACAACGGTTCCCACTGTATTTGAGAACACCTTCAGCACTGTTTACAGCAAGGCTACACTCAGGGTTCACAACGACTGCCTCGACAAGTACAAGGGAGCGTCACACTGGCACAGGTTCTTCAACATTGAGAGCATCGAGGGTGACGGCATCAAGGGCGATGTGAACGGTGACGGCGTGGTGGATATCACCGACGCTAACATTCTCATCAACGTCACTCTGGGCAAGGACAGCGCAAGCAAGTATGCCGGAGCCGACGTGACCGGCGACGGCGTGGTGGATATTGCCGACGTGAACGCTGTGCTCAACCTCATTCTGGGGAAGTAGAAGCCTCTCCCCCGGCCCCTCTCCTACAGAGAGGGGAGACAAAATGCCATCACGGGGGACTGTCCCTTTGATGGCATTGAGGCCTCTCCGCCGGCCCCTCTCCTACAGAGAGGGGAGTTAATAACGATTGTGACGTTAATATCGATAATACGCCTCCAATGACGGCACTCCTGGACATTCCGGATATTCTGGAATTTCCAGGGGTGTTGCGTTTAAACGGTTGATTAGTAGAAGTTTTTTGGATTTTTGCCACGAGGGGGCGCGGTTGGTTGACACGATAATTACTATTTTTTGAAACATCCGTGATATTTTACTTGCAATATAGGTGCTAATTTTGTAACTGCATAATTGACTAATAGTTTAATCATATATTAAAAACTAAATTGACTAATAG
>JAGHSP010000292.1 GCA_018065815.1 Candidatus Sodaliphilus limicaballi
ATTATTAAATCAGCGGGGATATTACCCCAAAATACCATAGTTATTCTAATTTCTAGTAATCGTGTCGGTGGTTTCGGGGATTTTTTATATCTTTGCGGCAAGAATCATGAAAACGGTGCTTCACATACTGGTTATTGCATTCATGGCGTGCTTCGTGGCGGCTTGCGGCGGTCACGCCGACCGTGCTTCGCTCGTCGCCATCGACTCGCTCATCCTCCAGGACCCCGACAGCGCCTGCGGGATGCTCGCGGCATACCCCGCCGACTCGCTCACCACCGACGATGACCGCGCCTACCACGCACTACTCACCACCATCGCCGACTACAAGGCCTACCGCCCCGCCACCACCGACAGCGCCATCAACATCGCCGTCAACCACTACGACCACGACGGAGCCAACCCCGACCACCGCATGCGCTCCCTCCTCTACAAAGGCTGCGTCATGGAAGAACTAGGCGACCCCAAAGCCGCCATGCGCAACTACAAAGAAGCCCAATATGCCTGCCCCGACAACGATAATTTCCACCAAGGCTACATCCACTTCCGCATTGGTGCGTTATTTCAATATCAATTCAAATCCCAAAATGCAATTGAGCATTTCAAAAAAGCATCTGAGTACCTACGTGTTGCCAATGATACATTATTTTATATAACAACTATAAAAAACATAGGGGATCTATACTGCACAATCGACCAAGACAGTGCTAATACTTATGCTCAACGTTGTATCGAACTAGGTCAAAAGAATAATGACGAATCTCTTAGATTGTTCGGTTATACAATTAAATCAAGACTATATTTCTATAGAGAAGAATGGGAAAAGTCTATAGAATGGTCTACAAAAGTTAAAAATGCACCTGTTGATTTTATACAAGGAAACGATATTTATTACTATTTATGTCTTTCATACATAAAAATAGGCAATATTGATTCTGCACAGAATGTTATGGACATTATACCGACTCCAGAAACAACATCTGACAGTTTGAGTTATTATCAATGTCTTTCAGATCTCGCCAAAGCCAAGCACCTTTATGACAGTTCTGATGAGTACCAAAAAATCCCTGACAACATTAATTCTTCTGTTGATGCTATGTTGCAAGATGACAGCTTGGTTATGATTGAAAAAGACATTGACTCAAAAACACTAGAGCAGAATCAAGGGAGAACTATATTAAGCTATATACTGCTCATATTTTTCATCCTTTTATTTGTGTTTGGTGCAAGTGTTTTTGTCCACCGCAAGCACAGGCGTGCACTTCGTGTTTTCGAGAAACAGCTGAATGAAGCCGAATATAACACAAAGCAACTTATCGACCAGTTTGAAAACATTGTTAAGGAAAAAGACAACGCATTATCCCAAATCATAAAAGACAGGGACAAAATTGACACGGAAAACCTTGAAACTCGAAAGAAACTTATAGAATCCATTGAAGGAAGCCTTTCGTGTTATTCTTCTGTACTCACAAATGTGCTAAAACAAATGAAAGCCACAAGCAAAGAGAAGAACACTAAGCTCGCGTCCATCATGGACGATGAATTCTTTGCCCAGCTCCACTTGTATCTCAATTTGAGATATGACAACATCATTGAGAAACTCACTAACGGAGGTTTAAATCTCAACAAGGAAGAAATAAATATCATCTGTCTTGACCTATGCAAATTCCCCAATACAGTTATTTGGTATTATAGCAAGTGTGGTCGTTCTCACAGTGTACTTACAAAAAAAAGAATAATAGCCCAGAAAGTAATCAATTCTTCCGACATCAAGGACATACCTCAACTATTCCAAAAATAAAATCAGTAACAACTATCCAAGCTAAAAAGGCATCCTATTTAGCAACATCCAATCATAAAATTACAATAACCACATTTACAACACACATATATCCAGCAATTTATATCTAATATCAAAATTTTTTTTCACCCCCCCCCCCTCGCGTAAGTTGTTCGTTTTCAAATAATTAACCCAATAGCACTTGTATGGTTTTTTATCTACTGTTAATCAGCGTGTTATAACACAAAATAGCACTAAAATTATTTTGATGTAAAAAATTAATTCCGTTACGCTGCAGTCATAAACCAATATTTTTTACATTTATGAAACAA
>JAGHSP010000247.1 GCA_018065815.1 Candidatus Sodaliphilus limicaballi
TTGTCATCAGCCATAGCATTTGCCGCAAGACCGAGAGCAGCAATTCCTAAAATAATCTTTTTCATTTTAACTATAATTATATATTTATTTTATATTTAGTCTTTTAGAGTGAGCAGACACTCGCCGTCGTGATAATTAATTTCAACAATGCCCAGTGCACACAAGTTTACAATCATTTCATCGGCAGCAATTTGAGAGCAATGCAACAGTTGTTTCACATTGCTAATTGTGATACCTCCATGATTATTGAGATAATCAAGAAATTCTCGTTCTTTTTCTGTAAATGAAATTGCAGTTCCTTGGTTGTTGTCGCTGCTGTGTTTTAACACCTTGACATGAGTGCCCGATGCTAAAATATTTTCATCAGCAACACGATAGTAGGTACGCCAACGATTATTGTCGTCTTTAGCTTTGACAGGTTTATCGATGGCCTCATCAATATCCACTTTAAGTATGCTCTTTCCTTCAACACTGTATATCGAAAAATGGACCGTCTGACTGGGGCTACAATACATCTCGGCAGCTTGTTCGATCATGTAGATTTCCTCATCGCTTTTCACTCCTGCTATGTTGCCATTATCCTTGACGCCTATGAGCAAACGACCTCCGCTGTTGTTGGCAAAGGCTGCGATGCTTCGGGCTATCTTCCGTGCATCAGAGATTTGATATTTAAAATCTTGATGTTCGTGTTCGCCTTGCGCTATCAAGGATAATATGTAGTCAGTCTTTTTCATCTCTTATGTATGAACTATTTGTATAGTTCCCGGATTTCGTCTTGGAATGGTATGGCTGTGCCATTTAGCACAGCTTCAAGATATGGTTTAAGTTTGGCGGCATAATACACAAAACCCAAGTCGGTTAAGTGTGCGCCATCAACTGTACCTTCGCCATCAGGTCCAATAAGATTATTCCTGTCAATGTAAAAAACATTAGCTGGATATTTTTCATGTAGTTCCTGATATTTTTTAAACAACATCCTGTTTGTTTCAGGCATCTTGATTTGCTGCTTTGTATCGTAGGGCTCGTGTGCATAGACTTGGCCTTCTACTAGGAAAATTGGGACATGTGGATGAGCTTTGTGTAATGTCTCCACAAAGTAATTGGTCAAAGTATCAATCATTTCTGTCTTGCAGTTTGACACAGGATCGACCACATAGGCCACAACATCTTCTATTTTAGCCATAGCCTCTGCTATATATGGATCTAGACGTCCTTGCCCGCTGAAACCTAAATTCACACACTGCACATTTAGTTGACGTTGCAGAATACTTGTTGCCACCATGCCTGTGCGGCTTGCACAACCGCCTTGCGTGATGCTTGTGCCATAGAAAACGATTTTCTTATTGCTTCGTGGAGAGTCAATGTATGGTTTGCTGATAACAGCACTACTATCAACACCTATTTCTATCCATTCTACTCCATCATACAAAGGCAAATAAATCAAATATTCATGGGTTAAACCGTCAAGATTGTCAACATATTTCTTGTTTTGAAGTGAATCTTTTCCAGGAATTGTTGTTGCAACAAAGTGCCACGAGCCATCGTCATGCATTCGGTAAAGGTCAGTGCCTTTGGTGCCAGTATCGGCCATGTGATTCATGTGGAAATTTGTAGTGAGCATGTATTTTACTCCGATAGCAGTACTATTAGTAGCAAAGCGGATCCCAATGCCTGCACTATGCTCTGCCACAACTTTGTGACCATCACGCAATGTGTCGTTCAAGTATGCCGGCAATCGAGTGAATGGGGTAGTGGTATCGTCAAATCCCTTATTGACGAGTGTAAAATCAAGAGCATTATGATAAGCCATCTTGTCGATGTCGGTTCCTGATGAACTCACACCGATAGAAACAAATAATATTATTGCAAAAGATACCAGATGTTTCATGACACATTAGTCTTTGATTTCAGGATATGGTCTGTCAACCTCTTTCTGGAAGGGGACTTTCTTGCCTTCAAGAACAGCCTTGATATACGGCTTTAATTTCTCTGCATAGTAATGAAATCCCAAGTCAGTCAAATGAATGCCATCGACAGTGCCGTCATTATTGGGACCATATATGTTCTTGCGGTCAATATAATATAGATTTTTAGGATTCTCGGCTTTCAGTTTAAGATAATTCTTGTGGAACTCATAGTTCTTTTGCGGCAGATATTTACTATAAAATCCGCTATATTTTTCATAACTATATGCTTGGCCTTCAACCATGAAAATAGGAACATCAGGACGTGCCTGGCGCAAGATTTTAACAAAGTCATAGGTGAGCGAGTCACACATGTTTTTTGTACAGTTGGGAATTGGGTCAAGAATAAATGCAGCCACGTCAGGGATAGTAGCCATCGCACGAGCAACACAGTTGTCCATCTTGCCCTCGCCGCTGAAGCCCAGATTTACACATTCGATATCGAGATCACGCTGGAGAATGCTGGTGGCAACCATGCCTGGATGAGAAGCGCAACCACCTTGCAAGATACTGGTTCCATAAAATACAAGCTTCTTACCTTGCTTGGGAGAATTGACCATAGGTTGGGTAATGGTAGCAGTGCTATCCACACCTATTTCGAGCCAGCGAACGCCATCATATAATGGAAGATAGATCATGAATTCATGCATCTTGCCGTCTAGCTTGTCAACGTATATTTTGGTTTGTATAGAATCCTCACGTGGACGTATGTCGCTGTCTATGCGTACAGGGCGGTTGCAGTTGACGAACTGCCAAGTCCCATCATCATCAAGTATATATAGTGCTGAACCTTTGATGCCGGTATCGGCCATGTGCATCATGTGCATGTTAGTAAGCAAGTTGTAACGCACACCCACTGCAGTAGAATTTGTTGCAAAACGTATAGCCTTGCCGCTAGTACATTTTGCCCTATCGCTCAATGTGGGGCGAATACTATCTTCAAGATATTCAGGGAAACGACTGCGCAAAGTCTTGTCAAAGGCATAGTTTATCATTCTGAAATTAAGACCGTTGTAATATTTCAACGAGTTTACATCGGTAAAATCTTGGGCATAGGTCTGGTTGATGGCACATGCGCCTAGCAACATTGCCACAACAAAGATTAATCTGTTTAAAATTCTCATAGTTCTAAAGTTTATATATTCAGAACAAAATTACTCAAAAATATACTTATATCCAACATTCTTGTTGTATATTTTCTTATACAGGCAAAAAAAGCCAGAGCGATCATGCCCTGGCTTAATTATAATAACGAAAATAACGGATTACTTGAGTGTGCCGTTATTAGCAGCGTTGATCATGTCTTCGTTAGCGCTGATATATACTTCAACGCGACGGTTCTGTGCACGACCTGCTTCAGTGTTGTTGCTAGCAACGGGATAGTCATAAGCATAACCTTCACTAGTCATGCGGTTAACGGGAACACCTGAATTGTTGAGATAGGTGAGCACGGCGTTAGCACGTTCTTTTGACAACCTCTCGTTTACAGCACGTGAACCAGTATTGTCGGTGTGACCACAAATCTGTACATTGGTCTGGGGGTTGTTGATGAGTGAAGTAGCGAACTGTGACAGAGAATTCTTTGCAGCAGCGCTGAGAGCACTCTTACCAGTTGCAAACAAGATACCATTATCAAAAGTAACCTTAATAGCTGTCAGGTTGTTGGCATCAGTGATAGTGTCAACCTGTGCGCCTGCGATTCTTTCAAGCTCAGCTTTCTGCTTGTCCATCTTCTTACCGATAAGAACACCAGCACCAGTACCTACGGCAGCACCTACAGCAGCGCCAATAGCGGCACCTTTACCTTTGCCGAAGATAGCACCTACGGCAGCACCGAGAGCAGCACCGCCACCACCACCGATGATGGCACCCTTACCTGTGTTTGACATACCGCAGCCTGTTGCGCCTAAAAGCATGGCTGCACTTAATACGAT
>JAGHSP010000294.1 GCA_018065815.1 Candidatus Sodaliphilus limicaballi
TCTACAAGGCCGAGCAGAAGGAGTACGAAGTAGCGTAAGACCCCTCCCCCGCTCGGCTCTGCCGCTTCATAGCGAAGCGGAGAAAGAACCCTCCCGAGGGAGGGAGAAAGAAAGATACAATTAGCAATACTGACTTCTAATCATCTCCCCTCGGGGAGAACGAGAGGGGGTCAACCCTAAAAGAAGAGAGCATTACCCTGCGAGGTAGTGCTCTTTTTTTTTGCCACTGATGCAATAATCTGCCAAGGTTCACGTTATCCAATTATCAATTCTCAATTATCCATTATCAATCATGAAACGATTATTCTACCTTATTGCTCTGGCAGTGGCTGTATCGGCATGTAGCCAGAATGAAAACGTAAACGAAAACGAAAACGAAAACCTTACGAAGATGTTCACCTTCAACGTGAAGGGAGCGTTCGAGACTCAGTATGACGACATGACGCGAGCTGTGAGCTTGTCGGAGAACAACACGGCTGGTGTTACTGACCTCTGGGTGCTGGATTAGTAAATGGTGAATTGGAAGATCAAGCGTACCAAAGCTCTGATGACGAGGACTTCGGCATTGTCAGCATGAATCTTGCTTACGGACACCATGACGTGAAGATTATTGCATCGAGAGGCGAGTTGCCAGAACTGACTGACGATGCCTTGACATGGGGCAGGGTTAAGGACACCTATGCCATTGACTACCCTGTGGACGTGGTGGCATCATCGAACGGCAACCGTTCACCAGAGCTGAAGCGTGCCATCAGTGGACTGAGGGTGGTGATAAGCGATGAGATCCCGACGAATGCGAAGTGGATTGTGCTGACATTGGGCAAGCGCAGTCAAGCCTTGACACTCCCTGCGTTGAGCGCATTGCCATACGGAGAGAGCAGTGTGGAGCTGGACTGCACGGGCAGCAGAGGCGTGAAGAACGCACAGGCTGCCATCTACACCCTTGCAGGCGAAGAAGAATGGACTTCAACGGCACATATCGCAGTGAAGGATGCCACGGGCAAGGTCATCACATCGTTCGACCTTCCAGACGTGACGTTGAAGAAGAACCGCATGACAGTACTGACTGGTGAGGTGTTCAACCGACAGAACGGCTTCACCGTAAGCCTTGACGATGCCTGGGACACCGACAAGACAGGAGTATTCTAAGCATGTTTTTTGCATAAGGACTTTAGGGACTTTAAGGTTTTTAGGAAAGGAGTAACCGTAGTGGTTGCTCCTTTTTTATTGTTCTATTAGATTTTTTTATGCAAAGCATTATAAGAAAAACATAAAAGTTGGTACTTTTGCATCGGAATTACTAAAACAAGGAATTATTATGGAACTGAAACACCTGAGATCATTCGTCATGGTGGCAGACACTTCTTCGTTCTCAATCGCTGCCACACGTTGCTACACCACCCAGCCAGCCATCAGTCAGCACATCAAGGCTCTGGAGGAAGAGTTGGATTGCCAGCTCATAATCCGCACATCGCACGATGTCACGCTGACGGAGAATGGTGAGGCACTCCTGCCCAGGGCAAAGGAAATACTCAAGCAGACGGAGGACTGCAAGGAACACATTCACGCTTTGAACAACTGCATCACCGGTGAACTGCGTCTCGGTGTGGGGCAGTTCATCGCGCCATACATACGCCATGCCGCACTTATCTTTATGGAGCGTTATCCGAATGTCAGGATCAATGCAGAGTTTGGCAAGGCATGTCGGTTGAACCAGATGTTGCGTGAGCATAAGATAGACATGGCATTCACCATGAACACGCCATACAAGGAAGAGGGCATCGACCACATGCCAGCCATTCCGTTCAAGATATGCACCATCATGGGCGACACCCATCCACTGGCGAAGAAGGAGAAGCTGACCTTCGACGAGCTGCTGAAGCACAACGTAATCATGCCGGATATTGGCGAGCGAGTATTCCACACTATACAAAAGTACATGAAGGAAGACCTGGCACAGCTGAAGGTGAAAGCCATTGTCAATTCTGCGTCCGAAGCATTGAATGTGCTGGAGGATGGCCATCTGATAACTTTCCTGCCGAAGCTATACATCAAGAACTTTCCCACCCTGACCTCGCGCCCGGTTGTAGGGCTGGATCAGGAGATGATGAGCAATGCCCACTGGATGAAGGACGTGCCACTGAAACGCTCGGCAGAACTGTTCCTGGACATTATCAGAGAAGAGACGATTCCTTATATATCAGCAATGGAATGAGAGAAGACCCCCTCAATCCCCCTGCTTAGGGGGAGGAAGAGAAGAGGTTGAAAGTTGAAAGATGAAGGCTGCCGAAATCGGCGGCCTTTTCTTGTTTTATAGAAGCATAAGAAAGTTTTATTGCAGCGGATTGCACCCCTTTCATATTATTATTAAATTTGCAACGTGATTTTTTATCACTGCAACATGTTTAACCAACACAAAAACTAAACGCAATGTTAATCAAAACAGAACATGGTGACCACAATGTCACCGGACAGGGACAGGGTAACTTGAACACCGTCCTTGGAGCAGTCGGTACTCTTGGCACTCTCATGGGCGGCGGTTCGCTTCTCGGTGGCTGGGGTATGAATGGCGGTTATGGTCGCAACGGTTACTACAACCAGAACGATCCGCTTTCACGCGTCATCACCAAGGCAGAGGCAGACCTCATGCAGGAGAATGGCAGTCTGAAGAGTCAGCTCGCCATCAAGGAGTCAGAGGCTTACACCGACAAGAAGATTGTCGAGACTGTGACCTATGTGAACAACCAGATGCGTCGCCTTGAGGACAAGGTGGATGCTAACCGCGAGAAGCAGCAGGAGGTTAATGCTGCTCAGATGGCTCACAATGCTGCAAGCGATGCAGCTGTTGGTGTCATTCAGTCTCAGATTCAGTCGCTTCTCGGTGTGACAAAGATGTTCATCCCATCAAGCAATGTCTGCGACAACGGTTGCGGATGTGGATGTCAGCGTTAACTTCTTGTAAGTTCTTATAAATTCTACAAGAATCTATGGAGTACAGTAACGCACAAAAATTGGCAGCAGTCGTGTCGGAATGGGCACGACCTGCCATTTCGCAGATCGCCAGCTCAAGACTCGTGCGTCTGCCATTCGTTCAGTCGTTGCAGACTGCCATCCAGGGCAGTGGCATCGTAGGTGATGGCTACAACATCACTCACGACCTTGAACCGATGATGCAACCGATAGTCAACTCTCTCATCACTCCGATGCTCACGCAGTACATCTCGAACATACCAGACGAGAACATCCCACAGATGGCTCGCTCGCTGGTTGACAAGATGAAGCAGCAGGGCTCGTTCTCGATCCTCGACGGGCTCGTAACATTCGAGCCACAGGACATCGCAGAACTTGACCAACTGCTGATGAAGAACCTCCCGGTGCATGAGGGTGAGGGCTATCAAGTAATTCACTAATTCGCACCGAACTCGGTGCTTGTAATTAACCCAGCGGCGGCAATGTCGTCGCTATAATAAAAGACAAAAGCTATGAACAAAAGAACTATTCCGGCTACAATTACGCCGACACTCGCTATTGGCTCAACAGGTGCAGCACCTTACTATGATGTGAACATCACTCAGCAACTCTGCTCACCTGCCTGTGTTGATGAGACACCTGTCTTCGCTCCTCAGTTCACACTGAAGGGCGTGTCACAAGTTGGCACTAACCAGTATATCGCAGTCATTCATGTAGAGGGAGTCATTAACTACATTCCTTGTGGCTATGGCTCATGCTGCACTCGCAGTCAGGTGGTGTCTCAGGACTTCACCATTCCTGTCTACAAAGCAACAGCTCCTGTTGTTACACTGACAGCAGGACAGGCACAGAACGGCATCGCTCGCGTGTCATGCTGTGACTGCTCGAAGACCTTTGTCAGTGATGTTCCACTAACTCTTACAATCGCATAAGCTATGATAGTATTGACAGCCATTGCTGTGATGATAGCGGCTACTCTGATACAGCACCTCGGACTGGCAGAAGCAGTCAGCCAGGTCATCATCAAGGTGTCAGGGTGTAATCAATGCTTCGTGTTCTGGACGGGCATGGCAGCCATGTTCTACCTGCACCAGAATGTTGTCCTCGCGGTGGTGCTGTCAATACTCATGGCATACGCAAGTAACTGGTTCATTCTGCTGCTGATATGGTTGCAGAGAAAATACACTGAGATATATGGCGAAGAAAACGAAGACCGAGAAACCGGTGGCACAGAAGTCGCCGATGGTGAATAACATTCCTGTAATTCCACGATTTCGGGGTATTTGCCCCAACTGTTAATCTTTAGAAGGTCGCCGAACTCGGCGGCCTTTTTTTTATTGGTTTACCTTTGTCGCCGAAATCGGCAAAAGTAAACCCATACACGCAATTAGGGGGATTGGTGTATGGCACATTCTCAATTATACATCCGCATAATGAACTCGGCTGCATGGGCAGGGAGGGATGGCGCAAGGCGAAGGAAGATTGCGCAGAATCCGCTGTGCGAGGAATGCCTGAAGATGAGCCCGCCGAGGTTTACGCCTACGCAGTGCGTGCATCACTTGACGGAGATTGAGAGCGCGAGGACTGACGCTGAAGCGTGGGATTTGGCTACGAGCATGAATAACTTGCAATCGCTGTGCTTTGAGTGTCATCGGAAGGTTCATGCTGAAAAGCGGTCACACAGCAAGGAGGCGCACAAGCAGCGCAACAGTGAAAGGCTGGAGCGGTTCAAGGCGAGGCACTTTGGGTAAGACCAGCGGAGAACCGCTGGGAACGGTGGCAGAACGGTGGCAATTTTTAACAAATAAACAATAAACAACAAATGGACAACTTTTTCGCTAACATGTTCAGGCGTGAGGCTTCGGGACTCGGGAAGGGTGCAGGCGGTGGGGAACCGACTGCCAGCCAGGGTACGGGAGGTTCTTTCGCTGAGAATAACAAGGTCCATATCGGCACTCGTGGGGATGCGGGGTTGAGCGTGGCGGCTTATTACCGTGCACTGACTCTTCGCTCGAACACCATGTCGCAGCTGATTATGCAGTACCAGCGATTCTCGACGAATGGCAAGAACTTCTATGAGGACACACGCGGCAAGGGCGGCAGGATTAACTGGCTATGCCAATACAAGCCGAACCCTCGCATGAATTGGCCGGTGCTGGTACGCACAGCGGAGGCGCAGCGAGTGAAGGAGGGTAATGCCTATATCTACATCGAGCGTGAGGCTGGTGAGATTGTGGCATTCTGGCTTTGCTCAGGTGCTTCGTATGACTACACCACCGACAGGTACACAGTAACGTATGATTTCGACAAGACGAAGACCACGAAGGCAAACAACGTGATCCACTTGAAGAATGAGTACAGCAACGACAATGGCATCACGGGACAGCCAACGTTGAAGTACATGCACGACACGCTTGTGCTGGCTGCTACCAACGACAAGCTCGTGACGGAGAATGCCGCAAAGGGTGGCAAGATGAAGCTCTTGGTGCAGGAGGACAAGCAGACGGGGTTCGGTCTCGGACGTGCCAACAAGAAGGAGCTGGAGAAGATCACGAAGCAGTTGCAGGATGATGTATATGCCAACGATGTGGTGTTGCTCAACAATGTGGCAAACGTGACTCCTATCTCTCAGTCGCTACAGCAACAGGAGGTGCAGATGGCTCGTCAGTTCTCTGTGCGTGAGATTGCACGATACATGGGTGTGCCAGCCATCCTCTTGATGGACGATAGCAACTCATCGTACAAGTCGCCGGAGGCTGCAACGCTGGAGTTCCTGAGCCGAACGATTGCACCGCTCATCCGTGAGTGGGAGGCAGAGTTCAACACAAAGGTACTGGAGTTTGAGGACTACGGCATTCATCGCTTCCACTTCTGCGAGAAGCCTCTGTTCCGTCTCGACCTTACGGCACAGGGTAAGTGGAACAAGGACCGACTGGAGAGCGGTGTGGCTACGGTCAACGAACTGCGTGCAGAGCAAGACCTGCCAGCCGTGAAGGGTGGCGACCAGAACCTTGTGAGCACCAACCTGCAGCCGCTTGATGATATTAAGGTTAGGGGCAATCAGAATCAGCCATCGGGAAAACCCTCGGGAACGGCGGCAGAAGACGGCAAGGAGGAAGGAGGTGACGCATGATGTTCTTAACCATGGAATACATC
>JAGHSP010000428.1 GCA_018065815.1 Candidatus Sodaliphilus limicaballi
TTATTAAATCTGTGTTATCAGTGAGATCCGCGCGGGGATATTACCCAAAATACCATTGCTGAATAGTTACTTTTTTTGTTGGTCCAGGAGAAAAATTGTGCCCATATGTCCATTTGTCTATAAAAATAGAAGAAAAGTAGATTTTTTCTTTACACCTAAAAAAAACATTGTAACTTTGTAACCTGAAAAGAAATATCATTTAAAATGAGAAGACTGATTTTTGCATTCTTAATGCTAATTACTATGACCACTGCCGTGCAGGCAGCGGTGATCAATGGAGTGCTTGTCGATGCTACCGACACTACTGCACTCATCGGAGCTTCTGTGCGACTGCTCAAGCCCACAAAGGACAGCACGCTCGTGAAAGGAACAACCACCGACGCCAATGGTCTCTTCGACCTCAAAGGCGTTTCGGCAGGCAAGTATGTGCTTAAACTCAGCTACGTGGGATATAACGACGAACTCAAGCACGTGACTGTGGGGCAGGACGGGCGCAACGTCAACCTGGGCGTGATAAGCATGTCGCCCAGCGCCATCATGCTCAAGGAAGCTGTTGTGGTGGGCGTCAAGACTCCCATCACCGTCAAGGAAGACACTATCGAGTACAACGCCGACACCTACAAGACCCAGCCCAATGCCGTGGTTGAGGATCTGCTCAAGCGTCTCCCCGGCGTGGAGGTGGATGCCCAGGGCAAAATCACTGCCAACGGCAAGGACGTCAAGAAAATACTCATCGACGGCAAGGAATTCTTTGCCGATGACCCCAAGATGGCATCTAAGAACCTGCCAGCCAACATGATCAACAAGCTGCAGGTCATCGACCGCAAGAGCGATCTCGCGCGTCTCACAGGCGTGGACGACGGCGAGGACGAGACTGTGATCAACCTCACTGTGAAGAAAGGTATGAACAACGGCTGGGTGGGTAATATCACTGCCGGCTATGGTACCGACAAACGTTACACTGGCAACTTCATGATTAACCACTTTAACGAGGGCGACCAATACACATTCACTGGCGGTGGCAACAATGTCAACAACATGAACTTCACCGACGGCGGCGCTTCGCGTTTCCAGCGATTTGGCGGCGGAGGCAACGGTATCACCAAGTCGCAGAACCTGGGATTCAACTTCAACGTGGGTTCAAAGGAAGACGAGCACTTCCGCGTGGGCGGTAACCTGCTCTACTCACACAGCGACCGCGCGACCTACAGCCGCAGCAACCGACAGTACCTGTTTACCGACAGCACCAGCTACTACGACTCGGAGTCTAACGCCCGTGACCGCGGACACAACTTCAGGGGCGACTTCCGCCTCAAGTGGGAAATCGACTCGTGCAACACGTTTGAGTTCCGTCCCAACTTCTCGCTCAACTTCAGCAAGAGCGAGAAAAACGACTCGTCGATGACGCGTGCCGGCGACGCACTGCGCACCCCCGTCAACCGCAGCCAGAGCGCTTACTTCAACAACGGCAAGAGCTACGAAGCCGGCGGACAGATTGTGTTCAACCACAAGTTCAAGAACCACCCCGGCCGCAGTTACAGCTTCTTTGGCCGATACAGTTACAGCAACGTTGACGAGGATGGTACCACCAACACCCACAACACCTATTATCTCAAGGAAGACCCCGACCAGACTATCGACCAGGTGTATGATAACAAGCGCGTCACCAACGGTGTGAACGGCCGTCTCTCGTGGACCGAGCCCCTGGGCGACATCAAGAATGCCAACTTCTTGCAGCTCTCTTATCGTGGCGACTACCGTCACAGCACTGCCGACAAGATGGTCTATGACCTGGACGGTGGCACTGTGGTGCCCGCGCCCGTCTATGCTCCCGACTACGGCACGACCCTGTTCAATGCCGTTAACGACGTCAACGTGCGCGAGGCAATCGCCGGCCAGTATGGCGCCGACGTGCTCTATGACCTGCCTCTGCTCAGCAACATCATCGACTACGAGCTGGGCGA
>JAGHSP010000437.1 GCA_018065815.1 Candidatus Sodaliphilus limicaballi
ATCAAAGAAAAACAAGTGCTTTGAAAAGAAATTAACTGTATAATTTTACAATTATCCATAAACATGAGCTTAGATTCAAAGAAATTTTTATTGCAAGAGAAGGATATACCCACAGCATGGTATAATGTCACAGTTGACATGCCCAACAAACCACGTCCTATGCTTCATCCCGGTACCAAACAGCCGCTCAAAGCAGAGGATCTTTATCCTATCTTTGCAGAGGAACTGGCCAACCAGGAATTAAACATGACAGATCGTTTCATTGAGATTCCTGAAGAGGTGCGCGAGATGTACAAAATCTATCGTCCAACACCATTGGTGCGTGCCCGTGGTCTTGAAAAAGCTCTCGACACGCCTGCTCACATTTATTTCAAGAACGAGAGCGTGAGTCCTGTTGGTTCTCATAAACTCAACTCTGCAATCGCACAGGCATACTACTGCAAGAAGCAGGGTATTACCAATATAACTACCGAAACTGGTGCTGGCCAGTGGGGTGCTGCATTATCGCTTGCGGCAAAACATTTCGGCCTAGAACTAGCTGTTTATATGGTTAAGGTATCTTATCATCAGAAACCATATCGTCGCTCAATTATGCAGACTTATGGCGCAGAGGTGATTGCGTCTCCCAGCATGTCGACAAAAGCCGGACGAAAGATTATCACCGAGCATCCCAATTACCAAGGCTCGCTAGGCACAGCAATCAGTGAAGCGGTAGAGCTGGCAATGTCGACACCTAACTGCCGTTACACTCTGGGTTCTGTGCTTAATCATGTATCACTGCACCAGACAGTTATCGGCCAGGAGGCAAAGAAACAGATGGAGATGGCAGGCGAATATCCTGACATCGTGATAGGTTGCTTCGGTGGCGGCAGTAACTTCTCGGGTATTTCATTCCCCTTCTTGCAAGGTAAGTTTGACGGCTCGCGTGCAGCAACTCGCTTCATCGCTGCCGAACCCCAGTCGTGTCCCAAACTGACTCGAGGCGTGTTCCAGTATGACTTTGGTGATGAGGCTGGTTATACACCGCTTATTCCCATGCGTACACTTGGCCACAACTTTGCGCCTGCTAATATTCACGCTGGTGGACTTCGCTACCATGGCGCTGGTGCAATCGTGAGCCAGTTGCTTGAAGACAAGATTATTGAGGCGGTAGATATTCCTCAACTTGAGACATTTGCAGCAGCAACGCTCTTTGCACAGAGCGAGGGCATCATTCCTGCTCCAGAATCTTCTCATGCTATTGCTGCCACAATACGCGAAGCAAAGGCTTGCAAGGAGAGCGGCGAGAGCAAGGTGATCTTGTTCAACCTGTCGGGACATGGACTCATTGACATGGCTGCGTATGACCAGTATATTGCTGGCGACTTGTCAAATTACGAAGTAACGCAAGATTCTATTGATAACAACATAGATACACTCGAAAAAATTATTAAGTAATATTTTCTCTTATTGAAATTTTTAAGGTTTTAGCCTTAAAGAGAATTGGAGTTGAAATTCCCCCGTTCGTGAGAATAGGGGGATTTTTGTTATTGTAAAATTTATGGGTATATTTTGAATCCGCTTAATAGATGAAAAGTTGAAGGAGATGTTAGATGTTCTTTTATGTCTATCAAATTATTTATTTTTTTTGGGGTATGGGACATCTTGTTGGTTAATAGATTGATTTATATATTGGATAGTCTTCGCTGTATTTTTTTGTCAAGATACTTTTTTTGCGAGATTATAAGATTCTTTATCTGAATTACTTGAAGATTCAGTTGGTTAGATATTGTGTAATTTTTATTGTTGTTATGGCTTTGTTTTATTTGTTTTATGGTGGCGGGTTTTGTGGTTTATGGTTTTTAGGGTTATTATCACATGTGCGTGTAACTGTTATTTTAACTTAATGTGGTGAAAAATGGGGGGAGATTTTGATGTGTAATTGACGAAAAATAAGTATCTTTGTAAGTTAATTATGGTGCGGAGACGTTTCTGCGTCTTAAAATTCAATAAGAAAAAATATTTTAAAATACATATCGATATGAAATTTAACATTCAAAGCAAAAAACTGCTTTCTCACCTTAATGCAGTTAGCAAGGTGATTATCAACAAGAACGCATATGCGATTCTTGATAACTTCCTGTTCGAACTTGAGGGTGATCGCCTCGTGGTTACAGGTAGTGACATGGAGACACGATTGACAACTAACGTTGAGGTTGCTGATGCCGAAGGCTCTGGTAAGTTTGCTGTTGACGTGAAGCGCATGCTCAGTCTTCTTAAAGAGCTTCCCGACACTGCGATGACAGTTGACGTGAACGAGGAGAACCTTGAGGTTGTAATCAAGTATGTGAGCGGCCAGTATAATATTATTGCGCTCAATGGCGATGAATATCCTCTCAAGAACCAAAGTTCAAGCGAGACCCAGCAATTCGCCCTTGCACCTAAAGACATCATTGACGGCATCCAGCACACTATCTTTGCAGTGGGTACCGACGACATGCATCCTCAATTTATGGGTGTTTTCTGGGACATAAAGCACGACGGAATTACATTTGTAGCAAGCGATTCACACAAGTTGGTTCGTTACAGGAAACTCAACGTGGAGCCAAACATAGAGCGTTCTTTCATCCTGCCTTCTAAACCTGCTTCTATTTTGAGCAACATCCTGGACAAGAACGAGAAAACTCCCGTTACTATCACGGTTGATGATACAAGCGCGACATTTGAGACTGGTGATTATTCGCTCACATGCCGTTTCATCAACGGACGTTATCCCAACTATAACTCGGTTATCCCCGAGAATAACCCCTACAGCGTGCAGGCTGACCGCTTGACATTGCTCACAGCGCTGCGTCGCGTGTCGGTATTTGCTAGCGTTGGCGGTTTGGTGAAACTCCAACTTGATCAGAATGCAATACTCATTACAGCACAAGACCTTGACCACTCAACCTCGGCCGAGGAGAAAATCCATTGCGAGTATGACGGTGAACCCATGACCATGGGATTCAAGAACAGCGATGTTATTGAAGTGCTCAACAACATTGACAACGAATCTGTTACCCTCAAACTGCTTGACCCTGCCCGTGCTGGTATTTTCCTGCCTAGTGAGCAAAAGCAAGGCGAGGACCTGCTCATCTTGCAAATGCCAATGATGATTTAAGCCGTAGTTATGGATTTGAATCTCAAAAAGCCCATCGTATTTTTTGATGTAGAGTCCACTGGACTTGACATAGTGAAGGACCGCATTATCGAGTTGAGCTATCTCAAGGTATTCCCCAATGGAGAAAAAGAGGAGAAGACTTTGCGCATCAATCCCGAAATGCATATTCCCGAGGTGTCGCAGGCAGTGCATCATATTAGCGATGAGGATGTTAAGGATAAACCTACTTTCAAGCAGGTGGCCAAGGACATCAAGGCAGTTTTTCAAGGAGCTGATATAGCAGGGTTCAACAGTAATCGTTTTGATATCCCCATTTTGGTTCAAGAACTGAATAGGGCAGGCGTTGACCTTGATTTGGAGAAAAGCAATTTTGTTGATGTCCAGGTGATTTACCACAAGCGTGAGAAGCGTGACCTTGAAGCCGCTTATAGATTTTATTGCGGCAGAGAGATGGAAAATCATCATTCGGCATCGTGCGATACCAGAGTTACCTACGAGGTGTTCATGGCACAGCTTGAACATTATGCCGACCTTGCAGGAATGAGCATCGAGGAACTGTCGGAACAGTATGGCACGTTTAATCGCAACGTTGATCTTGCTGGCCGTTTCATATACAACGACAAGAAGCAGGAGGTGTTCAATTTCGGAAAATACAAAGGCCAGCTTGTGGAGGATGTCTTAAACAAGGACTCGGGTTACTATGGCTGGATGCTCAATGGTGATTTTCCAGAGAACACCAAGAACGTGCTGACTCGCATAAAACTGCGCATGGCAGGCAAATTATAATCAGAAATTTTTAAAAACTGACAATCTCATTTGATTCATGAACTTAAGGAACCTCATATTGACGTTAGTCATAGCATGTGCATCATTGGTGTCATTGGCTCAAACGGAGTCAAATGAACTTAATTGCACGGTAGAAATCAACAGCCAGAAAGTTGCTAACGCTAACAAGGATGTGTTTAATGCACTCAAGGAGGCTATTTCGGAGTACATGAATACGACCAAATGGACTGATGCTGTGTTCAGCATGAATGAACGCATTGAATGCAAAATGTTTTTCACCATAGCCACTTATGACGATGGTACAGGCAAGATGACAGGAGACCTTCAAGTCCAGGCACAACGCCCAGTTTACAATAGTTCTTACATGACAACCCTGATAAACTTCAAGGACACAAAGATTGAATTCACCTATCAGTCGGGTGATCCTCTTGTTTATTCCGAAGTTGAAATGGAAAGTAACCTCACGGCGATACTCAACTTCTATGCATTTATGATTATCGCTATCGACTTTGACTCGTTTGCACAAAACGGCGGTGATCCTTACTATGAGAAGGCTGCTGCGGTAGTGCGACTGGCCCAAAGTTCGGGTGAAACTGGTTGGAAAGCATTTGAGGACACCAAAAACCGCAGTGCTGTGTTGAGTGCCTTCACCGACAAATCTACCTCGGGCATCAGGGAAATCATGTATAATTATCATCGACTGGGGCTTGACCAGATGAGTGTCAGTGTAGATAAGGGTAGGGCAAATATCACCAAATCACTTGAAACCCTTAAGAAGGTTTATGATGCTGCACCCATGTCGGTGTGTCTGTCAATGTTTAAGGATGCCAAACTTGATGAGTTGGTGAATGTCTATTCTAAAGCAAATATGACGGAGAAAGAAAGCGTCTATGAGATCCTTTACCCGTTATGGCCCACAGAGCAGACTCGACTCGAAAACATCAAGAAAGAAGCTACTAATTAAGTTATTATTAAAGCAACCCTAATCGTATAAAATGCTATCGCGTCTATTTATATCCAACTATGCTCTCATTGAACATCTAGAGATAGACTTCAATGGCGGATTCACTGTGATAACAGGTGAAACAGGTGCCGGAAAATCTATTTTGCTAGGAGCATTGTCTTTGTTGCTGGGCGGCAAGGCCGACTCTAAAGCTGTGCGTGATGCTGAACATAAGATTATCGTGGAGGCGACATTTGATATCACTGGATATGGACTAGACGGCTACTTTAATGATAATGACATTGATTATTGCGAGACAGAATGCATCATCAGGCGCGAAGTGAGTGCTGCAGGACGTTCGAGGGCTTTTGTCAACGATACCCCTGTGGGATTGGGTGTTCTCAAGGACATTACCACAAGACTTATTGATATCCATTCGCAACACAGCAATATGCTGCTTGCCAAGTCGGGATTTCAACTTGATATACTTGATGGACTTGCGCACAATGACCAGTTGCTCGACGACTATGAGGCTGTTTACCGCAGGTGCGTCGAACTCAATCGTGATATAGAAGCTCGAAAGAAGCAAATAGCCCAGAATAAAGCCGAAGAAGACTATATCACATTCCAGCTTGAGCAGTTCCAAGAGATAAACCTTCATGAAAATGAAGACGAAGAACTCGAGGCGCTGCAAAACAAGTTGAGCAATATCACTGAGCTTAAGGATGCATTGTGGACTGTTGACAATATACTTGGCAGTGAGGAGAATTCGGTAATAGATCAACTCAAGACTGTGGGGCAACGTCTCTCTTTCACGGAAGAGGTTATGGAAGAGACACGCGGCATGTCGCAGCGTGTGGCTGACTGCATTATCGACCTGAAAGATATTGTCATGAGTGTGTCGCAAGCACAGGAAAACCTGAACCTAGACCCTGCCGAACTGGACCGGATCAATGAGAGACTCGACACTATTTATTCCCTTGAGCGTAAACATAACGTGGGAAGTGTCAACGAACTGATAGCCTTGCAGCATCAACTGGAGGAAAAGCTTGCCAGTATCACAAAGGGTGATGACGAGATTGCGGAGTTGGTTGCCGAGTATGATAAGAAAAAGGCCGAATCAATGTCGCTTGCCAGATGTCTAAGCGATGCGCGCAGGAAAGCTGCTACGTCGTTTGCTCATGAACTGAAACCTCTTGTTGCTGGCTTGGGTATGAAGAATGTTGCGTTTGAAGTTGCATTTACTGAAACCGAGATGACTTCGACAGGCATTGATGCTGTGGAGTTTATGATGGCATTCAACAAGAATCAGTCTCTCATGCCAGTCAAGGATACAGCATCGGGTGGTGAGATTTCGCGCGTCATGTTGTGCATCAAGTCGATTGTGGCACGAAGCATGCACTTGCCCACGATAATATTTGACGAGGTGGATACCGGCGTGTCGGGCGACATAGCCTCCATGATAGGGGAGATGATGGCTCACATTGCTCAGTCTATCCAGGTCATGTCCATCACGCATCTTCCACAGGTGGCGGCTTGTGCATCAAGCCACATCAAAGTGTTCAAGAGCGACAACGACCAGGGCACATTCACCAGTGTCACAGGTCTTGACCAGGAACAGCATGTTATGGAGATTGCCCGTATGCTCAGCGGCAAGGGACTTGACGAGGCGGCAATCAACAATGCAAAGTCTCTAATCAATCAATATGTGAAAGTATGATAGATAAAACTCAATATATTTTTGGTCTTCGTCCCGTTATCGAAGCAATCGAATCGGGAAAGGAAATTGACAAATTATATGTCAAGAAAGACCTCTCTGGCGACTTGAGCAAGGAGTTGCTCGAAGTTGCTCGTGCTCATGGCGTGCTCGTGCAGCGCGTTCCCGTGCAGCGCATCGACCGCATCACGCGCAAGAACCACCAGGGGGTGCTTGCAGTGCTCTCGGCGGTCACCTATTATCACCTAGACTCGTTGGTTCCACAGCTATATGAGGATGGTGTAAACCCTTTTGTTGTTGTGCTTGATGGCGTGACTGATGTGCGTAACTTTGGCGCCATTGCTCGCACTTGCGAGTGTGCAGGAGTGAGCGCGATAGTTATTCCTGAACGTAATAGTGTGAGCGTCAATGCCGATGCAGTCAAGACCTCGGCGGGTGCATTGAATTATTTGCCTGTGTGCCGCGAGAGAAACCTTGTGAACGCAGTGAAGTTCCTGCACGACAGCGGGTTTAAGATTGTGGGCACTAGCGACAAGAATTCGCACAACTATACTCATTGCGATTATACAGGTCCTGTGGCCCTTGTGATGGGTAGTGAGGACGAAGGCATTTCGCCCGAGATCATGAAACTATGTGATACTCGTGCTGTGATTCCCGAGTTTGGCGAGATTAACTCATTGAATGTCTCGGTAGCGTCGGGCATCATGATCTATGAGGTGGTTCGTCAGCGTCTCAACGACAATCAGGGTGTAATATAATATTAATGTGTAAATAAAAAGATAATAGATATAATGATTAATCGTGTTCTTATTAGGGTCAAGGTAGTGCAGGCACTCTATAGTTATGTGCTCACTCGCCCCGACCGCACCTTTGAGCAAGCGAAAAAGGACTTGCAGTTGAGTTTTGAGAAATCTTATGAGTTGTACATGTACTTGTTTAAGCTCATCATAGAACTGACGGATCTCCAGGACCGTGCGCTTGATGATGCTCGCAACAAGTTCATGCCCACCGCTGAAGACTTAAATCCTAACACTCGTTTTGTTGACAACTGGCTTGTGGCGCAGTTGCGTGAAAATGAGGAATTAAATGTGTTTTTCAACGATAAATTGATTTCATGGCAGGATGAGATTATCTTCAAGCGTCTCACACTTGACAAAATCTTGCGTAGCGACCTCTACAAAGAGTACATGGCTGCACCGAGCACCGACTGCGCTACCGATTGTGAGTTTTGGAAACAAGTGGTGCGTCAGATTTTCCTCAACGACGAAGATATCGCCGAGCAGTTAGAAAACATGTCACTCTTCTGGAGTGTTGAGGATATTGATACTATGGGACAGTTCATCATCAAGAGCATTCGCAAGTTCCAGGATGGTCAGGACAATCCCATCATGCCCATGTACAAGGACGACGAGGACCGTGCATTTGGCGACAAATTGTTCTCTCGCACAGTTCAGATCATGGACGAGAACAATATACTAATCGACTCGTTCATCAAGTCGGAGCGTTGGGACAAGAACCGTGTCGCTCTCATGGATCGCCTCATCATGTGTGTTGCAGTCACTGAACTCAAAGGATTTGAGAGCATCCCCACATCGGTAACCCTCAACGAGTACATCGAGCTTGCCAAGGAATTCAGTACGCCTAACAGCGGACAGTTTGTCAATGGCATCCTGCATTCTGTAGTTAAAAATCTGCGTGACCGTGGCATCATTGTTAAGGCATAACATAAAGAATTAATTATAAACAAAATAACATCTATTTTAGAACTATGTTGAACTACATTTTATTATTTGGCGCTCCTGCTGCTAATGGTAGCGATGGAGGCAGTGGCTGGACTTCCATTATCATGATTGTTGCTTTGATAGCAATTTTCTATTTCTTCATGATTCGTCCTCAATCACAGAGACAGAAGAAGGTTAATGAATTTCGCAATAGTCTCAAGAAAGGAGACCATGTGATGACTGCTGGTGGCATTTATGGACGCATCAAGGAAGTAAAGGATACAGTCATCTTGCTGCAGATAGCCGAAGGCTGTACCATCAAGATTGACAAGACTATGGTTTACCAGTCAACACAGGATGTTGCTGAACTTGGCGCAAATCCTGCTGATGACGCCAACAAAACTAAATAATTAGTCTCAAAGTGGGTTTGCTGGATAGATTCATAGGGTGGTGCCATAAAATGCCAGGCGAGAACATTCGTTCGAAGTCGGTAATCCAATATTTGGCATTTGTGTGCATCTCATGCGTGCTGTGGTGTATGGTTACATTCAACAGCACTATATCTATGGATATTGAGATACCAGTAGAGGTGACATCCTGTCCGGCAAATGTCCATTTCTTGAGCAACGTGCCCGATACGCTCACTGTCAATGTGAGCAATCGCGGGACGGCTTTCTTGAAATACCTTTTTATGCCTGCGCCCAGGCTTGAACTGAAGTTCAGCGACTATTGTGATGGTAGCGGCAATTTCAGGGTTGAGCCTGCGCAGCTCAAAAAGGCAATAGCTAACACCTTGAGCAGAACTACTGTCATTAACTCGGTCTTGCCGGGGGATATCTCTGCCCGTTATACCGACTTGCCTGGCAAACTTGTGCCCGTGGTTCTAGATATGGATCTTGCGGCAGCTCCTTCCCATACCCTTAACGGTGTGGTCGAACGCAGTAATGACTCGGTGCTGGTATATGGCGATAGTAAGACTTTGAAGTCAATAACTCAAGTATATACTTATCATTTCAGCGAGTCGGGGCTGACCGACACATTGCGCCGCAAGGTGACTCTTGCTCCTATTAATGGTGCTGTCATCGAACCCCGTGCCATCGAAGTCATGATACCTGTGGAGAGAATGGTATTGAGGACGCAGAAGGTGCACGTCTCGGTACGCAATATGCCGCCCAATGTCAATGTGATCGTTTTCCCGTCGGTGGTTGAAGTTACTTACCGTGCTCCTATGAGTTATTTTAACAATAATAAGAATAATGCGATCACTGCAGTTGTGGACTATAACTCAATCAACATCAATACCCCCGGCAACAAGGTGGAATTGATGGTGGGCGAAGTGCCTGGAGCGTTTGAGAATGTCAGTCTGGAACTTGATAGCGTTGAGTATATCATTGAAAAACACTAAATTATTATGCTAATTGCAATAACAGGCGGCATAGGTGCTGGCAAGAGTGTAGTCTCAAGCATATTACGAGCTTTGGGTTATCCCGTGTATGACTGTGACAGCGAGGCCAAGAGGCTGATGGTTGCTTCAGCTCCACTGGTTAAAGGCATAAAGGAGTTGCTGGGTGATGATGCTTATTTTCCTGACGGGTCGCTGAACAAGGCCTTTGTCTCGTCTCGCATCTTTTCAAACCCCGGCTTGGTGGCATCTGTGAATGCCCTGGTTCATCCTGCTGTGCTGCGCGACATTGAGCGTTGGGCAAGTGAGACCGACAGAGACGAGTGCTTTGTGGAGACTGCCTTGCTGCATGAGAGCAACATGACCTCGATTATTGATAGTGTGTGGATTGTGACTGCCCCCGTCGAAACATGCATAGCACGTGTCATGAAACGCAATTCAATGAGTGAGGAGCAAGTGCGAGAACGCATCAGCAATCAAAGCAATGATCGCATAACCAACGCACATGTCATCATCAACGACAACGTGCAACCTGTCATTCCGCAAGTTCTTAAATTGCTTTTGCTGAAATAATTTAGTAGTGTTCGGTTAAAATTGCGAGAGTTGTTCTAACTTCCCCAAAACACTGCTAGTTACGACACTTTGGCATAACCTGGGCTTGGTATAGAATAAAAAAGAAAATGTCTTTTTTAGTTTATATGGCTCACGCCAAGAACCGTGCTCAAGGGAGTGAGCAGCG